>JAIWOH010000055.1 GCA_020216985.1 Nitrospira sp. | reverse complement strand
AGTCGGATTCTGGTCATGAGCGGCCAACCGATTGAAGAGCCCATCGCCCGCTACGGGCCTTTCGTCATGAACACGAAGGCCGAGTTAGCGCAGGCTGTCAGCGATTATCAGACAGGCAAAATGGGGCATCTGTCGTGACGCAGGATCTGGTCCTGATCGAGGTTTATTCCGATGTGATCTGTCCCTGGTGCTATGTGGGGAAACGGCGATTGGAGCGGGCGTTGCATCACCTGCCGGGTGAAATGGCGATCAAGGTCGTCTGGCGTCCCTTTCAATTGAATCCGGGGATGCCGCTGGATGGGATGGACCGGACGGCGTATCTCGAAGCCAAGTTCGGGAGCCACGAGGCCTATCGCCACCTGGAAGAACAGGTGAGGGCAGCGGAGGACGGGCTCGCATTTGCGTTCGACAGGATCACGGTCACGCCGAATACGCTGGCCGCCCATCGGCTCATTTGGTATGCCGACCGGTTCGGCACGCAGGGTGCCGTCGTGGAGGAATTGTTTCGCTGTTATTTCGTAGAGGGTCGGCACATCGGCCGCCGAGAGACACTAGTCGAAGCGGCCGGTCGGGCGGGGCTCGACCGAAACGACGTCGAGACCTTTCTCACTGGTGACAGAGGCGTGGATGAGGTGAGGCGAGAAGAAACGGTCGGTCGCAGGTTGGGCATCCGAGCAGTTCCTTGCTTTGTCTTCAACGGGGCATCTATGCTGACCGGGGCGCAGCCGGCGGATGTCTTGCGGACCGCTATTGCCGCGGCCGACAAACAAGGAATGGGGGCTGTGTCGAGGCAGGCACGTTGAGCCTGCGGGGCGAGTTGAGTGAAACGGGCCTTTATGATTGACGATTGATGATGGGGAGGCCGCTCGAATAACGAGGCGGCACGCTCGATGAAAGCGCACTATCTCGGTCATGTCGTGTTCTATGTAAAAGATCTCGAACGGTCGTTGGCCTTTTATCGTGATCTGCTGGGCTTCAAGGAAGTGGGCCGGATCTTCAATGGCCTGGCGGCGGCGCTCACGTCCGGGCGCACGCACCATGAATTGCTGCTGATCCAGGTCGGTGATGCGCCGGGCCCGCCGGCCGGCCGCCGCCGCGGTCTGTACCATATCGGCATCAAGGTCGGCGACAGTCTGGCTGAGTTGCGCGCGGCCAAGAACGAGCTTGAGGCGGCCGGGATACCCATCGATGGAATGAGCGACCATACGGTCAGCCAGAGCCTTTATCTTCGTGATCCCGACGGAAATGAAATTGAACTCTACGTGGACGCGGACGAATCGTTGTGGAAAGACAATCCGGCGGCGGTCCTGTCGCCGATCAAATCATTACACTTGTAACTTTATTAAGGAGGATAGTTCAGGAAGAAACCTATCACGATAGGAAAGCAGCCAAAGGTGCTCACGTCGGTCCTGAAGAATCTAGTAATGCCAGTGCGGGACAATGTGTTGGCAATTCATGAAAGCAAAGAAAGGCAAGTTTGTGAAGTGGTGGAAGAAGATGAAAGCTGATATCAACGAACGACCTGAGGATATCGCATCGGCACCATTCAAATTTGTATGGAACGGTCAATCAACAGCGTAAGGAAGAGGGCATGATGCGACATATCCTTCGAGTGAGGTTCGTGCTCAGCTGCGTTTGTGCAGTATCAGCGTGGTGTTTGACGGCATAGGAAGTTTTCACTGCCGCAGGCGATGCCGACAAGGGAAAATCCATCTATCAATCCAAATGTGTGACCTGTCACGGGCCGGAGGGCAAAGGCGACGGGCCGATCGGGAAAGCATTGAAGCCTCCCGCCGGAGATTTTTCGAGCGCAGAAAGCAAGAAGAAATCCTCCGATGAATTGCAGGACATCATCGAAAACGGAAAACCGAAGACCGCCATGATGGCTTGGAAAAAACAGCTCAATGAAGCTGAGATCCAAGATGTGGTGGCTTACGTGCTGACGCTCAGGAAATAGCGCGGAACGGACGTGCGGATGCCTGCGTCCAAGCGCATCTCTAATCTGTACGGAGGAGTATGATGGCCGACGAAGTCAAAATATTGGGGATTGCGGGCAGCCTTCGAAAACAGTCCTATAACCGAGCGGCGCTGCAGGCTGCAGCCAAACTTGTTCCTGCCGGTATCACGCGCTTGAGGCGTTCGATTTGGCTGGTATCCCGCTTTTCAATCAGGATCATGAGCGAGAGCCACCATCCGCCGTGCGGCAGTTCAAGTCGGTGATTTCCTCGGCGGACGCGATTTTGGTCGTGACGCCGGAGTACAACTACTCCGTTCCCGGCGTGTTGAAGAATGCGATCGACTGGGCCTCGCGTCCCTATGGCGAAAGCGCCTGGGATGGGAAACCGGTGGGTATCATGGGCGCCTCGGTTGGAATGCTCGGTACCGCCCGTGCGCAGTATCACCTGCGTCAAATGTTTGTTTTTCTCAATATGTTCCCGCTGAACCAGCCGGAAGTGATGATTGCCAACGCGGACCAAAAGTTCGATACGGACGGAAATTTGAAAGATGAAAAAATGGCTGAAAAGGTCCGAGAACTGCTCCAGGCCCTTGCCGACTGGACGAGAAGACTCAAGAAGGCGAAGGTCTGAGCGACAAGGAGTATCGGCGAACGCGCTGCAAGATGGCATTGGAGAGGCGTCGGTGCGGCTCGTGGGGAAAGCGGTCTACAGACGAGAGGTTGAACGAGGAGGTTCTCATGACGGCAGGACGGATGAAATTCGTGGTTCTCGTGTCAACACTCATCGTAATGGGAAACCATACAGGCGCGCTAGGCGCCGACCAGAAAGAGACACCTCAGGCAGGATTTAACTGGAAAGATGGAGCTGAGGTCTATACGAAGATCTGTGCGTTGTGTCATGAAACCTCGGTCGGGCCGATACTTCGTGGCCGTGAACTTGATCCCTTATATATCCGCTTGATCGTGCGAAACGGTAGTCGGGCAATGCCGGCCTTTCGCCCTTCCGAGATCGATGACCGATCATTGGAACAGCTCGCCGAGTATGTGTCGAAAGCAGAGGTCAACAAATAAGGAGGGCGCACTCGATGGAGATTGATCGCCGCAGCTTGATGAAGGGGATGTTGGCGAGCGGGACTCTCCTGGCTCTGGGGGTTCCGGCATGGGCGTTCGTGGCCCCGCCTCCGCGCCGGCCCGACCGGTGCGTGTTGCTGCTCGGTGGCACCGATGCCGACGCGGGTTTCGCGAACGGCGCACGGGCGGCCTGCGACGGCAAGGGATTCGACGGCTTAAAGACCGTCGCGCTGCACTGCGGTCTGCTGACGGAGATGGACCGGATGGTCACTCTGTTGGATCAGACCCGAGGGGCGCGGATGATCGCCGTGATGGACGATGCTGCCGCAGTGGTGTTTCTGGAACTGGCACGGACTGCAGGGGCCCGGCTGTTGTCGATGGACACGCATGTCTGTTCGACGGGCCACGCTTGCCGGTTGCGGCATGACTGGGTGACGACGGGGCCGGCCTACGGCATGGGGGGATTCCTGGCGTCGCAGCTTCGTCAAGCCGAGGACGAGTTCGTGATTATGGAAACTTTTCTCCAGGCGCCTCCTGACGAACATGCCGTGAGCGGCTGGACCGCCCCCAGATTCTCCTCCTACCGCGTCGGCGGTGTCAGCGCGGACATGTGCATGCGTCGGGGCTTTCACTCCAAGAAGCATGCCGCCTGCTGGATTGGGAAATCACGGAGGAATGGGCGGCCATTCCTCGGGAATCTTGCCGTTGCGACGCCGTCGCGTGGCAAGGGCGAACGTGGGTGGAGTCGGTGGGGTACGCCGTCACGGCTTCGGCAATCGGCGTGAAAGCTATCAGCGAAACCTGCGTCGCCCGGGCGTTCTTGCATGAATCGCGCAATGGTGGTCGGATGCAACCGGCGGAAAGGTTTGCTTCCTTCGTCATGGATATCTAGAGCCTGGGAGGACCCAAATGGCCAGCAAATACATCGCCCTGCCGAAGGGCGTGTCCGAAAAAGCGTTTGACGCCGCCGTGAAGGAGTTTCGCCGTGTCTTGAGCGAGCCCAATGTACTCGTGAGCGCCGAACAGCTTGCGCCCTATATCAAGGTCATGATGCCCGTGCCGGAGGCGAATCACACGCCCTCCGCCGCGATCATGGCGACGACCGTGGAGCAGATTCAAGGCATCTTGAAAATTTGCAACAAGCACAAGGTGCCGCTCTGGACGATCTCGACCGGCAAGAATCTCGGGTACGGCTCGGCCGCACCGGCCGAGCGCGGCAAGTCGTGCTTGATCTGCATCGCATGAACCGTATTTTGGAGGTGGATGGCGACCTCTGTTATGCTCTGGTCGAACCGGGCGTCACGTACCGGCAACTGTACGATTACTTCCAGGAGCACAAACTTCCCTGACGAACAGAGCGTTCCCTTTGAACGCCAGCTGTCGGCGAATTATAATGCGATCGGCCCGGAATTGTTCAAGACGATCCTCAACGGGCTTAGACGCGCACTGACGCAAGGAGCGGAACATGTCTATTCCATCGTTGTCAGAGACCTCGACGCGCTCACGCCGTTTTGGCGAGAAGGAACGAGCGTACCTCTCGAAACTAGCCGCATGTATGCAGCAGACCGTGGAGCCGGAGACCGTCCGGATGTGGCTGGAGAAGGCACAGGCGGACGGCTTGGACCCCCGGATCTTGTACCAGGCAGCAATCGAGCAGAGACTCCCACAATGGAAGACGCCTCCACCGTTCGAGGCCGTCGCGCCGACACTGCCGAGCCGGGATTCCAACAGCGAGATCCCCCACCCGCCTATCTTGCCGAAGCCCGACTCTACCGAGCGGAACGTGCCGCCGCAGATCGAGCCGAGCTAGAGTCTGAACCGGAAGGCCTGCCGAGCGGGAGACGATCAGACGGATTGTTTTCATCCTCCGATCCCGAAGTCGATCGGCGTGTCAAGGCCGCCAAGCGCGGGATTCGCCCGGAACCCCTCAAGCAGAGGCTGCAGGAATTTATTGGACGGATATGGCGCTTGGCGACGCGAGAGTTCGAGCACTTGCCGGATACTCCGCAATTCTCTCCGCTTCGCACGGATTTGTTGCGTCTCCAAAAAGCCAAGGGAATCGCAGCCGATCATGTTCTGCGGGAAATCACGGAGCTTCTTTCCCCATTGTCTCCCGAACAATACGATCTCCTGGAATGGAAGGCGCTGTTGGCCGATCTCAAACAGGAAGCCGATAGCGGACGGCCATTGCCGTTTGGCTACACACCGGCCACCGTGGTGGCGGACCTTGACGCCCTCAATGCACGGATTGCGCACGATCCCATGGTGCAGCGCGCATGGGAGCGACGCCAGCAGCTTTGGCAGTCGCTGAAACGCAACTATATGCAAGCCATGCGCGCAATCGGAGTCGATGTCTCCGACCAATTGACACAGAACATCCTCGCCAAATCGACATATCAGCCGACTCGCGATGTTGCGGAAGGGTTGCCGGAAACCGTCGTTGCATCTGGATTACTCAGCGCTCCCGAAACCATGGTGGCAGCAAAAAGCATCGCCACAGGCCCAGCAAAAGTGGCCATCCCTGAAGAAGATAGGGAGCGCGAGCAGAAGGCGAAAGAGTCAAGGGAGGCGGCAGTGTCTCCGCCATCGCCGCTTCCCCCCGATCTTGGCCCCGTACCTCCGCCGATCAAGGAACGGCCTCCCAAAATCGGGGACCGGATCAATCGAGAAATCCAGAAAATGGCGGAGCAATTCCCCTCGGCGTTCGATATTCAGACGGGCCCGCCGCGTTTATACAAGCGTCGGATTGAGCCGACCGCAGCGGAACCTCTGCCGCCACGTCCACAGCTGGCATTGCCAGCGCCAATTGAACCAACACCTATTCCACCGTCTGCGCCGATAATCGAACAGCCAGCTGAAGAGCGAGCAGGCCCGCTTGTTGCGCCAATTGAGCCGGAACCGATTCCCGTCCAAGAACCTCCAACCCAGCCTCAGATATTGGCTGAGCCTGCTCCAGTGATGACAGTGGAGCCTCCAGCGTTGTCACCGCCGACTTCGCCCCCACCTATCACGCAAGTGAGGGAAGAAGTCATTGAAGATGAAGCCTTATCCGAGCCGTCACGCGAACTTCCTCCTGGCCTGGTGGAAGCACCAGGAATTCCTGCGCCTCCGCAATTAGCCATGTCATCGCTTGCCGAAGACGTGGAGGCCGAACGGACAGAGGCAGTTACGCCAGAGATTGTTCAGCCGGCAACGCAGGCGCCACCCCCGCTTTCTAGGGAAACGTATAAAGGCATTCCCCTTGATAAGCCGGTCAAGGACCTAACGGACGAAGAAATGGCGATACTCAGTGAGCCAGATTCGTCCTTTATGTCGGAACGGAATCGTGAGCTCGCGAAATACGAAAAAGATCCTCGATTTTATTCATGGCCCAAACCTGGCGATCCCCAATATGCACCGGACATTCCTGAGCATGAGCAACAGCCATATTTCGATCCTTATGCAGTGCGTGAATATTTGCAATCCGGTCGATTGGTATCGGACTATGGCCAGCGCATCCAAGAAATCGCCGATTTATATCCGCCTGAAGAATTCAGTGAATCGATTCGCTTACTGAATGCCAGAAATCTTTTGGACGTCTTGCTTGGCCGTGGCTATAACGACGTCCTCGATCTGCCAAACAAGACTTCGCGAGACATCTTTGAACGATTGACGGGCATAACACTGCCGGAAACCAGAAGCGAAACGCAAGCAGCAATCCAGAAACGACCGATTCCCTATACCAGACCGACACAAGCCGAACAACCGCTTCCGAATCAGCCGCCTGCGCAACCGCCTCGTCCAGCCGAACCATCTACGCCGGTCACGACTATTCCGCAACTAGAGGCGCCGCCGCATGAGGTTCGAGGAAGGGAAGAACAGCAGCCGCCTGCTGAGAGGCCTGCCAAGCCGGTTCCATTGACTGAGGAAGCGGCTCCAGCGCCGCCGCCACCGGCCTTAGAGCCACCTGCCGAATTGTCACAGCTACAAGCGTTGGCTGATGAGGTCCAGGAACTCAAAAATCGGGTAGCCGATCTGGAACCTCCATCACCACAGGAGGTGCCAAATGAGCTTCAACGCACTCGGATGGAAGATACACGACCATCTTCAGAGGAACAGGCCCAAGATGTACCAGTATCTCAAGAGCCAGGGACTTCTAGAGAAACACGTACGAGACCTGCAACAACAGGCGGACGAGACGCTAACCACCCTCGAACACCAAGGGTTGGCGCCGCACGAAGCGATGGAGATGATACGGGATCTGATTTATCCGCCGACAGAGGAGGACATGCCGATACTGGGAGAGGAGAGGAGACGGTAGAAAGTATCGCTGAGGACCATCTGCTTCGCGGACAAGACTTTGTGCTTGGAGAAGACTTTGAAATTCCAAGCGGACAGAAAGCGAAATTCTCTGCCAACGTCGAGGCCATTAAACTGCTCAAAACGATTGAACACGAAGGTCGGTTGGCAACGCCAGAGGAACAAAAAATCCTAGCTCGTTATACCGGATGGGGTGGTTTGCCGCAAGTGTATGATCGATTGTGGTCGAAAGAAAGAGAAATCTTGCGAAAGCTATTGACGGAGCAGGAATACAATGATGCACGAGCCTCAACGCCGAACGCACACTATACTGATCCCAAAACCATTCATGCCATCTATCGAGGACTCGAACATCTTGGATTTACTGGTGGCCGCCTATTAGAACCTGCAGCCGGTATCGGCCATTTTCTTGGTGCGATGCCTCCGGCAATTACCAACCGTTCGCAACGTGTGGCCATTGAAAAAGACAGTCTTAGCGCACGCATTGCGAAATTACTGTACCCGCATGCATCTGTGCAAAACAGCGAATATCAGAAAGTCGTGATCCCAGACTCGTTCTTCGATGTTGCTGTCGGGAATGTGCCGTTTGCCGATGTGCGCGTGTTTGATCCGCACAACAAAGAATTAAGCCGCATGAATATGTCCTTGCACGATTACTTCTTCGCGAAAGCGTTGACGCAAGTTCGGCCTGGTGGGCTGGTTGTTTTCATCACCTCGCGGTACACCATGGACAAGCAGGACACGAAGGTGCGAGCGTACTTAGCGAATCATGCCAATCTTATTGGCGCCATTCGCCTACCGCGGACACAATTCAAAGAGATTGCCAATACGGAAGTGGTCACCGACATCATCGTGCTTCAGCGCCGCGAGGAAGGAATCCCTGCGAGCGGTGAAACCTGGGAATCATCCACCTCAACGCAGATCGATAATAAACCGGTCAGCATCAACGAATACTATTTACGCCATCCCGAGCAGGTCCTTGGCCGCCTGTCGATGAGCGGCTCGATGTATCGAGCGAACGAATTGACTGTCGAGCCGGATGGACGCGACATGGGGCCCGCGATCGATGACGCATTCCGCCGGATGCCGGCCGGGGTCCTTCGGCCAAGGCTGAAGCCGACCAGTGTTACTACACAAGGATTGCTGGACGCATTGCCTGCGGAAAACGATATTTTGGAAGGCTCGTATGTTCTGCGTGATTCAGGGCTGCATGTGAAACATGGTGGCGAGCTTGTCCCTGTACCAGATATTTCGCAATCCAATCTTGAACGGGCTAAAGGCCTGATCGGTTTACGCAACCAGATTCGTGAAGTTCTCCATACGCAGCTGGAAAATGCACCAGACAATGATGTTGCAGCAGCGATACGAGAGCTGAACAAGCGGTACGATCAGTTTGTCAAGAAATTCGGCCCGGTCAACAGTCGCGCGAATAAATCAATACTGCGAGGGGATCCTGAATATGCCAATGTCCAGGCCCTTGAAAAACGCTATGACCCCAAAAGTAATACCGCACAAAAAGCCGACATCTTCACAGAGCGTGTTGTCAAGCCTAGACGGGGAACCCCCAAAATAGAAACGGCCAAGGACGCGCTCCTGTTCGTCCTAAATGAGCGAGGCACTATCGACTGGGCACGCATTGAACAAGTGACTGGGCGCTCACAGGATGAGCTGAAAACAGAGTTGTACGGACTTGTCTTTCAAGACCCGTCAGGTGAATGGGTTGTAGCAGAGAAATACCTGTCAGGGGATGTGCGGATGAAGCTGAAATTGGCCAAAAGCGCTGCGGAAATCGATCCGTTGTTCAAACGGAATGTAGAGGCATTGCAGGCAGTCATTCCGCCGGATATTCCCCATGATCAAATCGCGGTCAAGCTTGGTGTGGACTGGATTCCAACGACCACGTATGCGAAATTTATCTCTGAGATATTCGACATCCGGCTCTATTATGTAAATGTATCATACAATGCCACAGTCGGCGCCTATGACATTGTTATTCAGAAACAAGCCGGACTCGACCGAAACGCAAAGAATCTCAATGTCTATGGCACGCCAGACTATCCTGCGATCGATTTAATCATCGACGCAATGGATTCGCGACTTCCAACCATATACACGAAGACCACAGATGGAAGTCGGATCATGGATAAACAGAAGACCATTGCTGCACGAGAGAAGCAAGCCCGGTTGCAGGAGAAATTCGTTGAATGGCTTTGGAGCGATGAGACCAGAAAAAGCGAATTGACACAGCTGTACAACGAAACACGCCGGAATTTTCGTAAGCCGACCTTTGACGGAAGTCACTTGGAACTTCAAGGATCCAATCCGGAGATTACTTTACGCCAACATCAGAAAAACGTTGTGTGGCGTGCCTTGATCAATGGGAATACTCTGATAGCGTAAGCTCCCCCGTCAAGGAGACACTTCCAAAGGAGAACTTCTGGCTTCAAGTCGGGCCCGATACATGGCGGGCGGCAGGCCCGCCAACGCGTCATGGGGCCGTTCTTCATTGTAACTCTGCAACCAGTCTTCGCTGATCTCCCGGACCTACTCCAACGACTCGAACACATAAGCATTCAGCACTTCGGGACGATACATCCGATTGAACCGTTCGATGAAGGCATTCTGGTCCGGTTTCCCCGGTTGGATATACCGCAGTTCAATCGCTCGCTCCGC
>JAIWOH010000054.1 GCA_020216985.1 Nitrospira sp. | reverse complement strand
ACACCAGGTCATAAACCGCTCGGCGATGAGTTCCGGCCCGTTATCGAGCCGAAGGGCCTGTGGCTGGCCGCGCCACGCCACGACTTGCTCCAGCACGCGCACGACCCGTTCCGCGGGTAACGACGTATCTACTTCGATGGCCAAGCCCTCCCGCACCCCTTCATCCAAAATATTCCAGGTGCGAAACCGTCGGCCCCCGTAGAGCGTGTCGCTCATAAAATCCACGGCCCACACCGCGTTCGGTTGCAGGATGACGACGAGTGGCTGGCGAAACCGGACCGGCAGCCGCTTCTTGGTTCGTCGCGGGAGATTCAACCGGAGCTGACAGTACACCCGCCAGAGCCGCTTATGATTCCGTGGATGTCCGTTCAACCGCAGCCGGTCCACACATTTCCAGAAGCCCCAACGACTCTTCGCGGCCACGAGGGTCGTCAGGGCCGCAATTACCGGCGCATCGCGCCGGGCCCAGTCCACCAGGGGCCGATCGTACGTGGCCCGACCCAGGCCCACCGCTCGACAGGCCCGCTGAACCGGAAGACCGCCCTGCCTCACCAAGTGCGTGACAGCCTCCCGCCGTTCGGCGGGCCTTAGAGTTTTTTTTCGATCAGATCCTTCAGCGCGGCATTCTCCAGCGACAGGTCGGCATACATCCGCTTCAGCCGGCTGTTCTCGTGTTCCAATTCCTTCAGCCGCTTCATGTCCGACGCGTCGAGGCCGCCATATTGGGCCTTCCACTTGTAGTACGTCGCCGAACTGATGCCGTATTTCCGCCAGATCTCGTTGACGGGGCGGCCGGCGTCGGCTTCTTTGAGAATCGATACAATCTGGGTCTCGGTGAACTTGGACTGACGCCTGGGAACCTCCTGGCTCGGGTGGCTATTGTGCCAGAAGATTCTCCTTTCAGACCGTCTCAGTTTGAGGGGAGCTTACACCAGCGGAGGCTTATACAAGAAAGAGACAAGACCTGGCAAGTGGGTGTGAGAAGTTCCAGAGAAAACGGTATACTTCGTTCTCTTCTATGTGATCCAATCATGGCGGAAAGAGGGAGGACAAACTATGGGGCAGCCACGCATCGCAGCCAAAGAACCAGCCGTTCGGTCGTTGGAGCCGGGAACGTATTACTGGTGTTCGTGCGGGCGGTCGAGGGATCAACCCTTTTGCGACGGCTCTCACCAAGGAACGGAGTTTGAGCCGGTGGAGTTCACGGTGTCGGAGCAGAAAGAGGTGGCCTTGTGCCAATGCAAACGGACCAAGACGCCTCCCTATTGCGACGGCACCCATCAGACGCTCTGACGGCAGACGCTCTGACAGACAGGATGGCCGGCGACGCGGGCAATCGCCTCTCCGCCTCTTGAGGCGTCGCCGCGTGGTGCGTCATACTGCACGCCCATGAAACGCCCAGTGACTTCTCCTTGCGAGGGGCTGGCCGAGCGGTACCAAGGCCTGTTGGAAGTGACACAGGCAATCGCGGCACAGCGGGATCTCGACGACCTGTGCCGCGACCTCGCCCGCTATCTCCCCCACGTCGTGCAAGTCAATTTTGTCGCGCTCTCCTTACACGATCCCGCGAAGAATACCATTCGGTTGCAGACCATACAGGCGAACGTGCCGGCCGATCTCGTCGGAGGTCATGAAGGACCGATCGATGACAGTCCCGCGGGACTGGTGTGGCGAACACAGCAAGCGCTCCTTGTGCCCGATTTGTCGCAGGAACGCCGGTGGCCGAAAGTGATGAGCTGTATGATGGAGGATGGTGCCCGATCGTTTTGTATTGTTCCTCTGACCACGGTGAGACGGCGTTTGGGCGCCATGGGATTTCTGAGTCTGGAAAAGGAAGCCTATGGCGAAGCGGATCTCGAATTTTTGCAGCTGGTCGCCAAGCAAGTGGCCGTCGCCGTAGAGAACGTGTTGGCGTTCAAAGAGATCGCCGAGCTCAAGGACAAATTGGCGAAGGAGAAACTATACCTCGAAGACGAAATTCGGCTCGATTACAACTTCGAAGAAATCATCGGGGAAAGCCCCGCGTTGAAACGAGTGTTGAAACAGGTCGAAGTCGTGGCGCCGACCGACTCGACCGTGCTCATTCTCGGGGAGACCGGGACGGGCAAAGAATTGATCGCCCGCGCCATTCACAACCTGAGCGGGAGACGGGAACGCACATTTGTGAAACTGAACTGTGCGGCCATTCCATCGGGACTGTTGGAGAGTGAATTGTTCGGTCATGAACGAGGCGCTTTCACCGGGGCGATCACCCAAAAGATCGGCCGGTTCGAATTGGCCGACGGCGGCACGTTGTTTTTGGATGAGGTGGGAGACATTCCCCTTGATTTGCAGTCCAAACTTCTGCGGGTTCTCCAAGAACAGGAATTTGAACGACTCGGCAGCACGAGGACCACCAAGGTCAATGTTCGGCTCTTGGCGGCGACCAATCGAGACCTGCCGGGCATGGTCGCCGAGAAACAGTTCCGCAGCGACCTCTATTATCGCCTCAACGTTTTTCCGGTGACGCTTCCGCCTCTGCGCGATCGACGGGAAGATATTCCCTTGCTCGTCCGCTACTTTGTGCAGAAATTGGCCCGGCGAATGGACAAACGGATCGAAACGATTCCAGCCGAGACGATGGCCGCCCTCTCGGCCTACAGTTGGCCCGGGAATATCCGGGAGTTGGAAAATTTGATCGAACGAGCCGTCATTCTTTCCCAGGGTCCCAACCTCTATGTGCCGCTTGCGGAACTGACGGTGATTGAGTCGGAGATTACCCGGCCTCCCGCCAGCTTAGAGGATGCCGAGCGAGACCACATCCGTCGTGTTCTTGAGGCGGCTGGTTGGGTGATCGGCGGGCCTGCCGGGGCCGCCGCGCGATTGGGGATGAAGCGGACCACTCTTCAGTCAAAAATGAAGAAACTCGGCATCTCACGGTCTTCTTAACAAGGAATCACTCCTGCGCCTCGTGCGTTTCCGGCAACTCGCCTAAGAAACACATTCTCTTGAGCGTCTCTTGCCTTTCTGTGCCGACGGTTCGGCACCGCGCCGTCATTTCGGCGGCCGTCGTCTTCCCGTTGTCTCCATTGCGTTATGATTTCCCGGTGAGAACGCCTGATCTTCTTTGCGGTTCACTTCTTCCCGGTGGTTGTCGGCCCGCAAAAGTCGGCCGGAACGCAAATTGCCGTTCAAATGTGTGGGAGAGAAAGAGGATGCGGCTATGGCGAAGGCAGCGACGTTTCTGAATAAGCATCTGAAACGTATTCCACCGGCGGTTATGATGATGGATGAAACGGCGCCGATTGGATTGGTACATGGAAACGGAGTGGGGCGAGCATGTTGAAGATCACCGGACGGTATTGTGCCGGGGAAAGCTCAATCTCGCTCGTTCTTGAAGGACGTCTGGCCGGTCCTTGGGTGGAGGAACTCGATAAGTGTTGGTGTCGATTGAGCAGGAGCCAACAACGGACGGCCGTGATCGATTTAGTCGGAGTGACGTTCATCGACGCCGCCGGTAAGACATTGCTGGATCGACTGTGGCGAGAGGGAGCGACGCTCCGCGCTTCCGGTTGTTTGACTCGGTGTATCGTGGAAGAGATCACGGGAAAGCGCGACGCGGATTGAGGACGTCAATTTCGTCGGGCGCCGGTGCTCGTGACGAAGAGACGAAGACGGGACAACAAAAGAGCAAGGTGCCGATGGAAGAGGAAGGTAGAAGAGGGAGGGGGCCCATTGCCGCCTATCTCGTGGAAGATCATCGGCGGCTCGATGGGTTGCTTGAGAGGGCCGTTGCCGATCCGAATCGGGTGGATCGTGAATCGTACGACCGATTCCGAGCCGGACTTCTCCGGCACATCGGGATGGAAGAAAAGATCCTGCTGCCGGCCATCCAGCGATGGCGGGGCGGAAGTCCGTGGCCTCTGGCCCCCAAGCTCCGGCTCGATCACGGCGCCATTGCGTCCTTGCTCATGCCGACGCCCACGGCTTCGGTGATCGGCACGCTCCGCGACATCCTTGCCGAACATAACGGGGTCGAGGAAGGGCCGGAGGGATTGTATGCAACGGGCGATGAGTTGGCCGGCGCGGAAGCCGAACAGATTCTGGCCAGACTGCGAGCGGCTCCGGACGTCGCCGTGATGCCCCACTCCGATACGGAAGCGGTCATCAATACCGTGCAGCGCGCCGTTGAAAAGGCCGGCTATCGGTTCAAAGAATGATGATCGGCGGGATCATGTTCCGTCGGTTGTCGTATGGAGTGGAGAACAAAGGATCCGAAACGGTAAACTGGTGAGTCGCCGTCTGTGGCGAATGAAACGAGTGAGACCCATGAACATACCGTCCGCATCCATTATGGTCGTTCTGGTCGGGGGTCTGCTGGCGTTTGCGGCCGGTTGCAAGCAGGAAGCCGGCTCGATGCCGGCGCAGGATGTTCCACAGGTCGAGGTGATTACGGTCTCGACGCAGCCCGTTCCGGACGAACCGGAGTTCATCGGCCAGGCGGAGGCGTCGCGACCGGTCGAGATCCGGTCGCAGGTGACCGGCATTTTGAAAGCGGTCCTCTATCGAGAGGGGCGCGACGTGAAAAAGGGCGACCGGCTCTATCAAATCGATCCGGTGCCGTTTCAAGCGGCCGCCGCGGCCGCCAAAGCCAAGATCGCGCAAGCCGAAGCGCGATTGGTCCAAGCAACGCAAGACCTTGCCCGCGTCAAGCCGTTGCTGGCGGAGCAGGCCGTAAGCCAAAAAGACGTCGATGACGCGGTGGCGCAGGAGCTTGCCGCGAGGGCGCAGCTTCAAGCTGCGCAGGCCGAGCTCGTCAAGGCGCAGTTCGATCTGGACAATACGTCGATTACGGCGCCGATCAACGGACTGATCGAACGGAGCCGCTTTTATGAGGGGCGATTGGTTTCGGCGCAAACCGATCTGTTGACCGTCATTCACCAGGTCGATCCGATGTACGTCGTCGTCAGCGTGCCGGAGACCTTCATCCTGAAACGAAAACGCGATATCGAGGCGAAGCGCATTCAACACCCCGGCGTCTACAAATTGCGGGGCGTGCTCACCTTGATGGACGACACCGTCTATCCCGAAGAGGGCGTGCTGGATCTGTTGGAGCCGGGCCTGCGGACGGAAACGGGGGCTCGTGAGGTCCGGATGACGTTCCCCAATCCCAATCGAACCTTGTTGCCGGGCCAGTTCGTCAAGGTTCGTTTCAAGGGGGATGTCAAGAGCGAAGCCATTCTCATCCCGCAACGGGCGGTGCTGCACAGCCCGGCGGGCCAGTTTGTCTTCGTGGTGAACGGCGAAGAAAAAATCGAAATGCGTCCGGTCATGGCGTCCGATTGGAAAGGGACGCAGTGGTTGATTGATCAGGGGTTGAAGGCCGGTGATCGCGTTGTGGTCAACGGGTTGATGAGGATCGCGCCGGGCGTGCCGGTCAAGGCCGTGCCTGCTGCGCTTCCTGCCGTGCCCATAGATTCGCAGCCAAGCGAAGCGCCTCTTCCCGCCTCTAGACAGGGATAACCCGTGATTTCACACACGTTCATCGATCGACCGATTACGGCTTCGGTGGTCTCCATCGTGATCGTGGTGATGGGACTCCTGGCCATGCGGTTTTTGCCGATCGCGCAATTTCCGGAAATCACTCCGCCGGTGGTGCAGATCGACGCCGACTATCCCGGCGCGAGCGCCGAAGTCGCGGCCGAGGCGGTGGCGCGCCCGATCGAAGTCACGCTCCCCGGCGTCGACAATCTGTTGTATTTCGAATCGACCAGCAGCAACGACGGGCACGTTTCGATCAAACTCACGTTCGAGATCGGGACGGATCCCGATATGGCGCAGGTGCAGACACAAAATCGGCAGAAGCTGGCCGAGCCGCAGCTTCCGCCCGAAGTGGTCCGGCAGGGCATCTCGGTCAAAAAACTGTCGCCGGACCTGGTGATCGTCATCGCACTCAAGTCCACCGATCCGACGCACGACGCCGTCTATCTTTCCAACTACGCGACGCTGCGACTCGTCGACGATTTGAAACGGGTCAAGGGCGTCGGCGACGCGCTGGTGTTCGGCCAGCAGCAATACAGTATGCGGATCATCCTGAATCCGATCCTCATGGCGCGGCTCGACCTCACGCCGAGCGACATCATCAACACGATCCGCGAACAGAATCGGGACTATCCGGCGGGAACGATCGGGCGCGAGCCGGCTCCGAAGGGAACGGAACTGACGATTCCCATCATCACCAAGGGACGGCTCACGGACGTCGAAGAATTCGAGGAGCTGATCGTGCGGGCGCTGCCGGACGGCTCGCTCGTTCGGCTCAAGGACGTGGCGCGAGTCGAGTTGGGAGCGCAGTCCTACTCGCTGGAGGGTCGTTGGAACAGCAAACCCACCACGTTCATCCTGACGTTCCTTGCGCCGGGGGCGAACGCGCTCGATACGGTGCGTCGCACGCGCGAGCAGATGGACGAACTGGCCAAACATTTTCCTCCCGGCATGTCCTACGACGTTCCCTACGACACGACCAGGTTTATCGAGATTTCCATCAAGGAAGTGGTCAAAACGCTGGGCGAGGCGATGATGCTCGTCGTCCTCGTCGTGTATCTGTTTCTCCAGAGTTGGCGCGCCACGGTTATTCCCATCCTGGCCGTCCCGGTTTCGTTGATCGGGACATTCATCGGGTTGGCCGCCCTGGGCTTTTCCATCAACACCATCACGTTGTTCGGCATGGTCTTGGCCATCGGGATCGTCGTCGACGACGCGATCGTGGTCGTCGAAAACGTCGAGCGCCACATGCGGGAAGATCGGCTGTCGCCTAAAGAAGCGGCCAAACGCGCCATGACCGAAGTGACCACGCCGATCATCTCCATCGTGCTGGTGCTCGTTTCCGTCTTCGTGCCCGTCGGCTTTATCGGGGGAGTGACCGGGGCGCTGTACAAGGAATTTGCGGCGACGATCGCCATCTCGGTGACGGTCTCCGGGTTCGTGGCCTTGACGTTGAGCCCGGCCCTGTGCGCGGTGGTTCTGACTCACCACCCTGGAGAGCGGAGTTGGTTTTGGCGTTTCTTCGATCGCGTCTTCGGCCGGGCGCAACAGGGATACGCCTGGTCGGTCGGCAAGTTGGTGGCGAGGCCGGTGTTGGTGATGCTGACGTTCGGCGGGTTAGTGGCTCTGTCCGTCGGGCTGTTTCAGCGGCTCCCGCAAAGTTTCCTGCCGGAGGAAGATCAAGGCTACTTCATCGTGGTGGCGCAATTGCCGGACGGTGCGTCCAAGCAGCGTACCGACGCGGTGCTCGAGCGGGTCGAACGGTTTTTCCAGGCGATTCCGGCCGTCCATTCGACAGACGCGCTGTCGGGCCAGAATTTCGTGTTCGGCACCAGGGGGCCCAACGCGGCGACCATGTTCGTGCCGCTGGTGCTGTGGGATGAACGGCCCGAGCCTCAGTATCACGCCAAGGCGATGGTGGGGGCGGCCTACGGCGAGTTCGCGAAGATTCCAGAGGCGTTGCTCCTGGCCTTTAATCCGCCCCCGATTCGCGGCGTGGGTGTGGTCGGAGGGTTCTCGGCTCAATTGCAGGACCCGACCGGGGGTGACTTCAAGCAGTTCGCCGCCGTGGCGCAGCAGTTCGTGGAGCGGGCGCAGCAAGAGCCGGCGATCGGACGAATCGGAACCAATTTTCGGGTGTCGTCTCCGCGGCTGTTCGCCCACGTGAATCGCGAGCGGGCCAAGGCGCTGGGTATCCCCATTTCCGATATTTTTGACACGTTGCAGGCGTACTTCGGCACGTTCTACATCAACGACTTCGTCAAATTCGGGCGCGTCTATCACGTCCAGACGGAAGCGGACGAGGAGTACCGGTCGACGCCCCAGGACTTGTCGAAAATCTATGTGCGGGCGCGCAATGCGCGAGGCACTTACATGGTTCCGCTCGATACGGTCGTCACGACCGAATTCCAGAGCGGGCCGGATCCGGTCAACCACTTTAACGGGTACAATACCGCGCTGGTGCTGGGAGCCGCCGCGCCGGGTTACAGTTCGGGACAGGCGCTCGACGCCTTGGATCGGGTGGCCAAGGAGGTGTTGGCTCCGCAGGGTTACGCCATCGATTGGAGCAATATCTCGTTCCAAGAGCGGCGGGCCGGCGGGCAGTCGGGGCAGGTGTTCGCGATCGGATTGCTGATGGTTTTTCTGGTGTTGGCGGCGCAGTTCGAGAGCTGGGTCGTGCCCTTCGCGGTCATTTTGGCGGTGCCGTTCGCCGTCTTCGGCGCACTGACGGCAGTGTGGCTGCGGGGATTCGAGAACGACATTTACTTCCAAATCGGTCTGGTGACGCTGATCGGGCTCTCGGCGAAAAACGCGATTCTGATCGTCGAGTTCGCCAATACGAGATATGAAGCGGGGCGACCCTTGATCGAAGCGGCGATCGAGGGGGCCCGTCTCCGGTTCCGGCCGATCATCATGACCTCGATGGCGTTTATCTTCGGTATGTTCCCGTTGGTGATCGCCAAGGGCGCGGGTGCCGCCAGCCGCCAATCGATCGGCACCGGCGTGCTCGGCGGCATGTTGTCCGCCACGTTCTTGGCGATCTTCTTCGTGCCGCTGTTTTACGTGCTGCTCAAGAAGCTGAGCGGACGGCGCCCTCAATCGGCGCCGTCGTCGACGGTGGAAAGGACATCGTAGCCGTGCGGACGATCCTGACCATTGTGCTCTCGATAGCGCTCGCCTCCTGCTCTCTGGGACCGACCTATTCTCGTCCTAAAACGGAGGGAGACGATCGTTTCCGCATGGCCGAGGGATCGGCGGACCTGCCGTCCTTGGCCAACGTGGCCTGGTGGGATCTGTTGCAGGATGAGCAGTTGCAGGCGCTGATTCGAACGGCGTTGGCGGAAAACAGGGATCTCCAGCGCGCCGTCGCCGCCGTGGATGAGTTTCGAGCCAGGGCGCTGATCGCACGGTCGGACTTCATGCCGGGCGTGACGGTCGCGGCCAGTCTGCCGGCCGGCCGTAAGGCGGACTTCCTGTTCCCGGGGTTCGCCAGTCCTTTTAACTATTATCTGTTGGGCAATCTGGCGTGGGAGGTCGATCTGTGGGGTCGAGTCAGACGATCCAACGAGGCGGCGCGCGCCGACCTGCTCGCCAAGGAGGAAAATCGCCGCGCGGTGGCGATCCAGCTCGTCAGCGCCGTGGGCGAGGCCTATTTTACGCTCCTTCAGCTCGACGCTCAACTCGACATCGCGAAACGGACCTTGCAGTCGTGGGAAGAGTCGGTCCGTATCGCGCGGGCGCGCCTCAACCAGGGTTTGAGCTCCCGATTGGATCTGGACCAATTCGAGTCCGAGCGAGCCAATGCGGAGGCGCGCATCGCCGAATTGGAGCGGCAGGTGGCGCAGACGGAAAATCACCTGAGCGTGTTGGTGGGGCACAAGCCGTCCGTGATTCCGCGTGGAAAAGGATTGCGGGATCAACTGGTTCCCCCGGCGGTTCCCGCCGGCCTGCCCTCCGAGCTGCTGCAGCGGCGCCCCGATCTGTTGGCCGCCGAGCAACAATTGGCGGCGGCGACCGCCCGTATCGGCGTGGCCCAGGCTGAACGGTTTCCCAAGATCACGTTGACCGGATTGTTGGGTGTGGCGCACCCGGAACTGTCGCTTCTGTTTACCGATCCGGCCCTCTTCGGCGTGGCCGGCGCGGGAATCGCCGGTCCGCTGTTGAACGCCCAAGTGCTGGGGTTTCAGCAAGAGGCCGCCGAGGCGCAAGCGAGGCAGGCCGCGGCTCAATACGAACAGGCGGTGCTGACGGCTTTTCGAGAAGTGGAGGATTCGCTTGCGGCGGTCGGTACGGCCCGGGCGCAGAACGAAGCCCAGCAACAGCAAGTGGCGGCGCTGCAATCCTCGTTGAGGCTGGCCGAATTGCGATACAAGGGCGGGCTGGCCAATTATCTCGACGTCCTCGTCGCGCGCCGAAATCTCTTCGAAGCGGAATTGGGGTTGATCGCGACGAAGCGGTTGCATCTGGCGTCCATCGTGCA
>JAIWOH010000053.1 GCA_020216985.1 Nitrospira sp. | reverse complement strand
GGCATAGGCGTCTTGTTGGTCCGGTGTGTGTCCCTCTGTTGGGATTTCTCGCTGCCAGAGCGAGGGATAGACCTCCGCGATGACTGAGAGCCCGGAGGGAATCTCCCATCCGTCGAAGGGCCAGAAATGGATGTGTGTTCCAGCCAGTTGGCGGATCATCAACAGCCACGGCAAACCCGCATGAGTGGACTTGGCGACCGATCCTTCCACGTCGAACCGAAAGACCGATTTGGCTGCGCGTGTCCGTTGCTCGGTCAGTCTCAACCAGCAGGGATGGCCCAGGCGGGCCTGTCCCGTTCCGACTCTGCCGTATCGTGCATCATCAACCGAGACGTGGTCTTCGTCGGTCGGCCAGTGGCGGTGAAAGTCTTCAAGAAACGCCGGCCAATCGAGCGGCACTGAATACTGCTTGAAATAGGGGAGGGGAAAGGAAAAGCCATGATCGATGCCAATCAGAGTTCGGGTCGGTTCTCTTAATCGTTCGAGCAACCACAGGGCGGCGCCCTTGCGCGTCCAGTAGCGACGTCTGCCGGGTGGAGGGTGAATTTCCACCGGATCATCGTCAGGGGTGGCTGCGTAGATCCGCAGCCCCTTCAGGCTGGTGGTGGGCGTCTTTGCGCCGGAATAGTCGATGCCGATGTATCGATCGAAAAGGGGCGCGCCGGTGCATTTCTTTCTGGTGCTGTCCATGTGTCCTGGGAGCTGTCGCTGTACCGTCGGAAACGGGGGTGAGGTTAGGATCCCCGTTCTTCTCGTTGGTGCGGCCCTTGTTCCCGGCCGATCAGCAGATCGTACGGCGCAAAATCATCGGTCAATTCGATGCCGGCCGGCCAGGGGTCGCTTCTTCGAGTGCTGAGGAGCGCAATGGCTTCGACCGGCACTCGCCGTTGCATGGCCATGTCGGTGATCTTCTCCACGATCTCGTCGATCGAGCCGGTTTCGATCGGACGTCCTCCGAAAAAGATCAGATTTCTGGCTAGGGTCATGCCGGTCTTCCATGGACCTTCGACTGCAAAGGTTTCGATCGTTGGGAAGCTCCGTTTCATGGTCTGAACGACCGAGGCTGCCCTGGCCAGGTCTCCCTCCGTACCGGATGAGGCGAGATTGACCGCCAAAATACCTTCCGGTGCCAAGTGCGCCCGCACCAGAGCAAAAAACTCGACGGTCGTCAGATGAAACGGGATCATGTCTCGCGCAAAGGCATCGATCCAGATGACGTCGTAGGTCCGATCCATGCTTCTTAAGAAGGCCCTGGCGTCTTTGATGAAGACCCGGTGATTGGCCGGCGGGTGATAATCGAAATAGACCTCCGCCATCCGGACGACGGCGGGATCGACCTCCACGACGTCCACCTCCAGTGTCGGCCACTGTCGCGCGAGCCATTTGGCGATCGATCCTCCTCCATGGCCGAGGATCAACGCCTGTTTCGGTTCCGGATGGAGGGCCAGGGTGGCCACCATCAGTTGACTGTAGGGGAGAAAGAGGGCCACCGGATCGGCTTTCCACATGGTGGCGTGGAACGTGCGATCCAAGATCAAATACCGAAACAGCTCGTCATCGCGAATCCGCACCTGCTGGTAGGGGCTGTCTTCTTGGTAGATGGGTTGGTTGAGTCGCTGGATCGGGAACCAGGGCAGGATGCCGATGATGACGGAGCCGCCCATCGCCACCAGCCGAATGGATGCGTGAGCCGCCGTTCCTGTGATCAACCACCGGAGGCCGAGTAGGATCTGGATGATCCCCAGCCACGTGAGGAGCGACTGGGTGCCGATCCACGAGAGGAGAAAAAAAGCCGTTCCCCAGGTGCCGGTCAAACTGCCGACCGTCGAAAGAGCGATCATGCGGCCCGTGTGGAACCCCATGTGGGCCATGTCCGCGACGGCCAATCGGAGCATGGCCGGCAGCACGCCGCTCAGTCCGAACGCCGGTGGCGCGAGCAGTACGGTTGCAGCCAGGCAAGGGCCCCACCGAGGATCCTGCACGAGCTTCTCGATCTCGAAGAGCACCGGCTGGTTCCCCCAGGCGACGAGAAAGGTCCAACTGCCGGAGCCAAGCAGGAGGGCGGCCAACACGCCGCCGCCCGTGTAACGGTCGGCCATCCAGCCCCCGAAGGCGTAGCCGCTGCTCATCGCCGCCAGGATCACGCCGATCAAGGCTCCCCAGACGTAGAGCGAGTTCCCGAAGACAGGGGCCAGGAGACGGCTTCCGATGATCTCCAGCGCCATTACGACGGCTCCGGTCACCAGGGCTGTGAACAGCAGAAAGCCGCGAGAAACATGTGAAGCGGGGTGAGTCATCGATGATGGAACGATTCAATGGAGCAGGTGGTGACAATGGTGGCGTTGGATGGGAACATAGCGGATCGTTGCGTCGTTGTGCGATAGCGCGGGCGCCGGATTGTACTCATCGGGTTTCTTGGGAGTCAACCAAGGGCCGAAACCATCTGGCTCGAGACACGGCCATTCCCGGTCATTCGTTGCCCAGTGTGGGACCTGTTGCTATACTGCCCGACGACTGAACGGGCTTAAAACCGGTTTGAAAGGGATCGGCGAGGAGGAGACTCATGCACATCAGCATTATTGGCACGGGCTATGTCGGGCTGGTCACCGGGGCGTGCTTCGCGGAGTTCGGCGTCAACGTCACCTGTATGGATAATGATCCCGGACGAATCGAAAAGCTGGAGAAGGGCAAAGTTCCCTTCTATGAGCCGGGCATTACGGAATTGGTGGCTAAGGGAGTGCGGGAAGGCCGACTGAGTTTTACGACGGACATCGCCAGAGCCGTCGAGAAGGCGCTGGTGATCTTTATCGCCGTCGGAACCCCGCCGCGCGGCGACGGTTCCGCGGACTTGTCCTACGTCGAGGAAGTGGGCAGGGGCATCGCCCGCCACATGACGGACTACAAGGTCATCGTCACGAAATCGACCGTGCCGGTGGGAACGGGGGAGAAGCTCCGCGAGGTGATCAAGGCTACGCAACCGGTTCCCCATCGATTCGACATCGTCTCGAATCCCGAGTTCTTGCGCGAAGGCTCGGCCATCGAAGATTTCATGCGACCGAATCGCGTCGTATTGGGAGCGGACAGCGAACAGGCGATCGCGATCATGAAAGATCTCTACCGGCCCCTGTATCTGATCGAAACGCCGTTCGTCGTGACGGATATCCCGACCGCCGAACTGATCAAATACGCCTCGAACGCCTTCCTCGCGACGAAAATTTCGTTCATCAACGAGATCGCCAACCTCTGCGAGCTGGTCGGCGCGAACGTCCAACACGTCGCCAAAGGGATGGGGCTCGACAATCGGATCGGCTCGAAGTTTCTCCACGCGGGGCCCGGCTTCGGCGGATCGTGTTTCCCGAAGGATTTGGCCGCTCTCATCCAGACCGGCGAGCGGTACGGCCATCCCATGCAGATCGCCATGGCCACCTCGCGCGTGAACGAGGCGCAGCGGAAGCGGATGACCGTGAAAATTCGCGAGGCTCTTGGGGGGCTGGAGGGGAAAACGTTGGGGCTGCTGGGCCTCTCGTTCAAGCCCAACACCAACGATCTTCGAGAAGCGCCGGCCTTGGCGATCGGCAAGGAGCTGCTGGCGGAGGGCGCGTCCGTTCGTGCGTACGACCCCGAGGCGTTGGAAGAGGCCTGCCGACTCCTCCCCCAGTTGCAGCCGTGCCGGGACGCCTACCATGCGGCCGAAGGGGCGGACGCCCTGATCATCATGACCGAGTGGAATCTGTTCAGGAGTCTGGACTTTGATCGACTCAAAGCCGTGATGCGCCGCCCCCTCTTGCTCGACCTGCGCAACGTCTATGACCCGGAAAAAGTGACGGCGGCGGGTTTCACGCACGTGTCGGTGGGACGTCGCGCATGGCAGACGGACCAAACGGCGTGACGGCCTACGTCAAGCGGGGCAACTCGACCGTCGCATCACCCTTCGGCGATTTGGGCTTATAGCCCATCCGGTCCAGGACTTTCAGAATCCTGGTCTTCAACCGGTCGTCCGCGTCGGCGAGTGCAGTCGCCAGGGGTTCGACCGCCGGTTTGCCGATCTTGCGGAGAATCTCGGTCGCGGCCTGCCGGATCTCATCCTCTTCCGACACCAGCAGGGGAATGAGAGAGGGAACCGACGGTCCACCGATCTTGATCAACGAGTCATAAGCCCGTTGCCGGACGTCCCCCACCTCGTCCGTCAACGCTTCGACCAAGGGATCGACGGCCCGCGGATCTTTCAGCTCGCCCAGCACTTCGGCGGCGTATTTGCGGTTGAGCCAGTGCGGATCTTTCAGGTCCAGCAACATGGCGTCAGCCTTGGCCGCGTTGGGATCCTTGGGACGAATCCTGAAGCTCTTGGCGATGCGTTTCCCGCCTTCTTCCACCACGCGGATGGTGGCGCCGTCGCCGGCCTTGAGTTTCTTGAGATCCTCGAGCGCTTCGTCCGCCACGTCCAGCACGACGGTCTTGCCGTCGTAGGCCAGCAATTCGACTTCCACTTGCTTGGCTTCGGGATTGACCGCCACCACCCGTTCGGTCACCAGGTTGAATCCGTCTTTTCTCTCTCCGCCCTTAGGTGTGATTTGAATCAGTGTCATGGGAGTTTCTTCCGGCATGGTCCGTCCTTACTGGTATGTTTACTGTGTGTAGGTTTCCGGTCTTTCAGCGGGAGGTTTCCAGCCGAGGCTGGCTAAGACGGCCTCGACCGTTTCATGTACGAGAGTGTTCTCATCTTCCAAAAGCGGCAGCAACGGTTCGATCGCTTCCGTCGCGTGGAGGCGGGCCAGGGATTCGGCGGCGTTGCGGCGAACCAGCCAGTCCTCGTCTTTCAGTGCTTCGATCAAGGGGGCGATCCCGCGCGGGTCGCCGATGCGTCCCAAGGCGTCCGCCGCGTGCCGGCGGACCATCCAATTCGCACCGGCCAGACAGTCGATCAGCGCCTCCACCGCGCGGACGTCGCCGATTTTCTTGAGCACCCGCGCGACGTCTTCCCTCAGGGTTCCATCGCCCAGCGCGTCGATCAGGCCGGGGACGGCCCTGGCATCGCCGATCCGCTCCAACGCCCAAACAGCCGCCGTTCGCACCGCTCCGTCCTTGTCGCGCAGGGCGGCCACCAACGGTTCGACCGCGCGAGGGTCCTTGAGCCTGCCGAGGGCCGATGCCGCCTGTTCCCTCACCGCCCATTCGTCGTCCCGCAGAGCCTCCAACATGGGTTCGACCGCCGCCGGTCCGATTCTGACGACGGCGCCGGCGGCCGCTTCTCGGATCACGGCGTCTTCATCGGCCATCAACCCGATCAATCGCGGAATGGCCTCGGGGCCGGCCTGTCCGAGGCCGGCGATCGCATGGTCCCGCAGGGCCTCGTTGTCGTCCCGCAAGGCCGAAAGAAGTTGGTCGATTCGATCCGATTTCGCGTTCTCACTCATCGTCTTCCCGCGTCCCTTCCCCGTCCCGACTTTCCGGCCCCGCCAAGGCGGCCAGTTTATCAGCGATGAGCCCCGCATTGTAAGCGACTAATCCGTCGCGGTCCGCTCTCAGTCGATCGAACAGATCCTTGTGCGGGCGCAGGGCCTCCACGTCCTTGATCTTGGCCAAGGCCTCCATGGCGGACACCCGCAGCGGCCGGATCGGAATCGCCTCCAGGTACAGGCGAATCGGCCTTGCGTCTCCGATCAGCCCCAGCGATTTGATGGCCAGTTCTTTCACGCCGGTATCCTTGTCGTGTTCGAGCCGTCTCATGAGCGGATCCACGGCGCGCACGTCCCCGATTTTTCCGAGCAAATCCGCCGCCGCCTCGCGCACCAGCCAATCCTCGTCCTCGAGATACTCAATGAAAATCTCGACGCCCGGTCGTCCGATGTGCAGGAGATCGATCACCGTGGCCATCCTGGCTTCTTCCCGCTCGACGGGGCCCTCGACTTCACGCAGCGCGTTGAACGCTTGATCGATTCGATCGCGAACGGCGCCCAATTTTTTTAAGGTCTCGACGGCGAGGTCCCGAATCGCCGACTGTCCCATCGCGTCGATCAGGGCGTCGATGGAACGGGGATCCAACAGATGATCCAGGATCGTCGCCGCCGCAATTTGTCTGTGTGGGTCCTGATGCTTCAGCATTGCGCACAGCGGCGCCACGGCGGTGGGAATGGCGCCGATCAAGCGCGTCAAGCGCCGCTTGGAGGCTTCGTCGCCGGTGACGGGGAGCAGGGCCACCAATTCGGCGGCCGTATCCGTTCCGAGCACTCCGGCCATCTGCTCCAGCGCCGTGGCGCCCGCCTCACGAACGGCGTCGTCCTCGTCTTCCAGCAGGCGGACCAGGGCGACGCCCGCAGCCGGATCTTTGAGGCGGGCCAACATGGCCGCCGCTTCCCGTTTCAATTCCGGAGGGCCGGATCGGAGCGCCTCGATCAGCGCCTGCACGGCGCGGGGCCCGCCGCGGACACAGGCGGCCGTCGCCCGCATCCGCCGCCACTCCTCTTCGTGGACGAGTTCCGAGACCAGGGTTTCGATCGACACCTTCGCCATGGTCACAGGGGATTCCTCGATAGTGACGGTCCGGCCGTTTCCTGTCCGCCGCGAGCGAGCCGGCCGGCCGACGCGAGAATTTTCTTCACCGCTTGGCGCACGGAATCGTCTTGGGAGTCCCTCAGCACGGAAAGCAGCCGGGGAATCGCCTTGGCTCCGAATCCGGTCAGGGCTTCGGCGGCTTCCGCTCTCGTGGCGGCGGAGGTCAACGCCGCCGTCAAGGTCGGGATCGCGGCGTCGTCACCGATCATGCCCAACGCACGCACGGCCGCCGCTCGTTCCGGGATGGCCGGGTCCCACCGGTCGCCGCAACCCGTCATCGTCCGGGGCGCGGCCGGCTCCATCGTTCCTCGGGCCGCCTCGATCAATACCGGCACGGCCCGCCGATCCCCGATGCGTCCCAAGGCTTCGATCGCCGGGACACGGAGTTTCGGTTCGTTTGTAATCACGAATGCCAACGGTTCGACGGCTCTTGGATCTCCGATGGCGCCTAAGGCCCGAACGGCGTCTTCACGAACGGCGAAGTCGGTATCGTTGAAGACCACTGCAATGAGCGACGGCACCGCCTCCGGCGATTTGACGGCTCCCAAAGATTCCACCGCATGCAGGCGGACAAGCCAATCTCGATGAGTCAACGCCGAGAGCAGGGAGGACATTGCGGCGTCGCCGATCGCGGCCAGGGCCGCCGAAGCTTCCTCCCGCACCGCTTTTACACCGTCCTGGAGGAGCGGCACTAGCGATCGGACCGAATCCGCGTCTTTGATGCGCCCGAGAGCCTTGGCCGCGTGCATGCGGACGATCCAGTCGGGGCTGCGCAGGGCCGGTAGAAGCTGATCCAACGCGCGGGCGTCGGCGATCGAGGCCAGAATTTTCGACGCCGCTTCCTGGATCGAGAGGTCCGGATGGGCGAGACAGGCGCTCAGCGCGGTCGTCGAGGGAGTGCCGATGGCCAGCAGGGCTTCAACTGCGGCTTCCCGCACGGAGCGATCCGGATCGCGAAGGGTTGCGACAAGCGGCTCGACCGCGCGGGGGTCCTTCAGCCGGCCCAGGCGAACGGCGGCGTCTTCGCGGACGGTCCAGTCATGGTCCGTGAGGGCGGCGATCTGTTGGGTCACGGGGTCGTCCATTTCGGCTGCTTCTGTCTGTAGGCGTCGATGACCCTAACATAGGATTTTTTGCAGGGTCAACGCGGGCGGCAGGGATATTCCGGACTAGCAAACAAGGAGGAAGACGTTTGATAATTAATTTTACTCCGCGCTGCTTCGTCTATCCGCAAGGAGGCCATCATGAACGATCAAAGAATCACGACACTGCGAAATCGTCCGACGAGTCTTGCCGTGGCGCTGATCGGATTGTTGGGGGCGGCTGTGCCGGCCGTCCACGCGTATGAAGTTTGGGTGACCGATCAATCGGACACGGGGAAGGAAAGCGGAGGCTATCTGCATATCTATGATGGAACCAAGCTAGCCGCCGATCCTTCGTCTGCCAAGCCGGTTCAGACCCTCGATCTTTCCGGAGAGATCGGCACGTTTTGCGAAGAAGTCACCAAGAAAGCTGTGCGCCGCCCGCACATGGTGTTTTTCAATGTCAAGCAGGACCACGTGATCCTGTCGTTTTTAAGCGGTCACGTGCTCTTCATGGACGCGGCCACCAAAAAGCCGGAAGCCTGTCTTTTGGTCGGCAAAAACGCCCATGCGGCCTGGCCGACGCCGAATGAGAAGATGGCCATTACCGCCAACATCGCCGACAAAAAGTTCATCCGGATCTGGACGGATTATGCCGCCCATCAATACCGGTTCGATCCCGCCAAGGACGTGCTGGATCTTACCGCGTTTGAGGGAGGGGATCTGCCCGATACCGCGCCGATCTGCCCGATCACCGAGTCCTCAAGCCGTTATGCCTTTGTGACGCTCCGCGGCGGAGGATTGCTGGTGATCGATGTGACGACCACGCCGCTCAAGGTCGTGGCGACATTGAACAACCATCAGATTGAGCCGGCCGGCTGCGGTGGCATCGAGTCCGGCGGCACGATGTATATCAATTCAGGCGGCGGCTGGCCCGTGGCGCCGTTGTCGTATTACATCTACGCGCTCGACCTCACGAACTTGCCGCAATCGATCTCGGCCAAGCTGGTTTCGCATCGAGAGGGTCGGTTTGCCGACTCCCACGGCATGGCGTCGGTGGGGCGGTACGTGTGGAGCGCGGATCGAGCGGGCAACAATATTGAGATCATTGACACGTTCAGCAATCTGAGTGTGGAATCGATCGATTTGGTGACGGAGGCCAACAGAGACCCAGCGCCTGATTTGATGGAGGTTTCTCCAGACGGCCGGTACGTGTTCGTGGCCCTGCGAGGTTCCAGCCCGCTGACCGGCGACCACAAGGATGCCCACAACGCTCAGGGATTGGTGCCCGGTGTCGGGGTGATCGAAGTGGAACAGGAGGGACGGAGCGGCCGCTACAAGGGCCAGGCGGTCGTTTCGAATCCGAAAGACGGCAAAGAAACTGCCGATCCCCATGGGATTGCGGTGAGAAAATAAAAAGCACCGTCTGATGTTGCTCAGGCTTAGTTAGATAAAGCGTCTATGGGTTGAGGGAGGGAGAGTCAAGCAGGTGTCGGTTTGTCCCATCCATCGATACCGGCGGCGGGCCACGTAGTCATATAGGGCGTCGCGGAGCGGGCGGGGAATCAGGGTGCAGAGGGATAACAGAACAACAGGCCCGGCCAACAGTTTTATCACTCGGAGGGCGGCGGTGGATTTGGTGTAGATCCGCCCCTGCTCCACGAGCAGAAACGTCTCAAAGTCCTGCGTGGGAAGGCCGAGTGTGACGAGAAGCCGTTGCGCGGGACTTGATTGAAGCGGGGCAAACTTGAATCGTCCCAGCGGATCGTGCCGGATCACGAATCCCACCCACTTCACGCACCAGCCGCAGACTCCGTCGAACAGAATGATCCGCTCATGCTCGGTCCACTCCGAGGGGAGACGGATGGCTTGTCCCTGGTCCATACAAGAGGTAACAAAGATAGTAGGCAACCGAGACTGTGTCCGGATCGTTTCCGGAGAGTATCAGAGGGTGTCGCCCGACGGCCCGAATCGGCCGGTGACGCCTAACGGGCGATCGACACGGAGGTTGTCCGCTTTGCTGGAACTGATGTCCAGTTTTTCGTCGTCCGGCGGGGTCCAGCCGAGCCGTTCCAGCGTCTGGAGCACGATCAGTCTCAATGCGTCCTGGGCGCTGAGGCGCACCGAGGCGTAGGAGAGCACCCGCTCCATTTCCGCTTCGACTTCCGATGCCTTGGGATCATGAAGAAACGACACCAGCGGTTCGATGGCCGAATCTCCGATGACGATCAACGCCGCCGCCGCTTTCTCCCGCAAGACACCGTCCTTCAGCAACATGATCAGATCGGGGATCACGCGGGAATTGCGGAATTGGCCGAGCGCCGTCGCCGCGGCTTCCTTGATGAGGGCCTCTTCGCTCACGATGC
>JAIWOH010000052.1 GCA_020216985.1 Nitrospira sp. | reverse complement strand
AGCCGGGAGTCGGAGAGCCCTGCTGTTTGATTCCCTTGCCCTTCAGCGCGTCGAGCACGGCCGGGAGCGCGCGCGGATCGCCGATCATGCCCAACGAGGCGATGGCATGCCGCTTGACGGCGCCGTCTCTCATAGCTTCGATCAGGGCGTCAACGGCCCGTGGGTCGCCGATCATGCCGAGTGCGATCGTGGCGTCCTCCCGCACGGCCCGGTCCGGGTCCTTCAAGGCGGCGATCAAGGCGTCGACCACCTTGGGCTCCCGGACCCAGGTGCGGCCGATTTGATAGTCGGTGGTCATCCCGCCTAACGCGCGGGCCGCGTGGCAGCGCACGACGAAGTCCTTGTCCCCCAGTCCTTCGATCAGGGCATCGACGGAAGGCTCGCCGATGTACACCAGCGCGGTGCCGGCCGTCTCGCGCACGATTTTCGACGAGTCGCGAAAGAGCTTGATCAAGGCTGGCACGGCTTTCGGATCGCCGATCTTGCCCAACGCCTCGGCCGCCGCGCTCTTGACCGCCCCGTCACGGTCTCGGCAGGCGATGATCAAGGCCTCGACGGCCTTGACATTTTTGATGCCGCCCAAGGCCTTGGCGGTATGTTCGCGCACACGCCACCGTTCGTCTTTGAGGGCGCTGATCAGTCGATCCAGAATGGCGGGTCCCATGTGGACGGCCGATTCGACCGCCCGGTTTCGGACTTCCATGATGGGGTCGTTGAACAGGCCGATGACGGCTTCGACGCCCTTGGAGCCTCCTATCTTCGCCAAGCCCCAAGCGGCGTGAGCGCGCACGGACCAGAAATCATCACCGCAGGCGGAAACCAGCGCATCTATCGTCGAAGGGTCGGCGCGATCCGACAACGTTTTGGCCGCTTCCTCGCGTGTGGCGTCATCGACGTCTTCGAGCGCATCAAGCAAGTCTTGGAGCGTAGGAGAGGTCATCAAGGAGTCTGATCGTAGTACGAATCCCGCTCACCCCCGTGGGGGTACATCCGTTTGCACCGCACGATGAGGGTCTGCGTCCCGCGTCCTTCGACACATTGGTCGAGCGATCGGGAGAACTCAAGCGTTCCGTCCAACGTGACGGTGAACGGAAAATCAAAGGTAAAGCTGATGAACTTGTACTTGCCCGGCCTCAAGGACAGTTGGCGACGCTCGGAGGTCTTCGGCGCGTCGAGCGATTCCGGATCGGATGCCCAAATCGAAGGCGTGACGCCCGGCACTTGCCACCATGACGCGGGAACCAGGCTGGTGGCGTCGATCGTGATCGGGTATTCCTTGAGGTGAGCCGGCGGGAGGTTGCCGGCCGACGTCGCGCCGACGGACAGTACCGCGACGCCGATCAATAATCCGCCATATATCGAAAGCCTATGCCGTGCGGAGCGTTGGTAAAGCATGATGCGTCATCGTATGTTGGATGGTCCGGCCGAAGAAGCCGTGACCTGAAAGATTTCGTCGATCGGTTTGCTGTCCCATTCGGTATGGGTGTCGAGTCCGAGCATGCGCATGACCGTTGCGCCCGTGTCGATGATCGAGACCGGCCGACGGATGACTTGCCCCGGCTTGATGCCCGAGCCCGATGCGATCCATGGAACCGTTGGCGAATCGATGTTCGCCGACTCGGCGCCCGGATCGGAGCCTCTTCCGCTGAGGGCCGTCACGACTACGACGGTTCGATCGGAAAGCTTGTAGTGTTTGAACAAATCCAGGACCGATCGAATCGCTCCGTCGACCGCGCGCAACGCCTGTTTGTACTCTTTTGAATTCCATCCGTGCGCGACGCCGGCCCGACCGGCTTCCGGAAGATGAACCAGCAAAAGATCCGGCACCGCAAGCGTCGCGTGGCCGTATCCATGGCCGCTGGTGGCTTTTTCAAGATATTGCTCGATGTACGCCGTGATTTTCGTCGAATCGCACTCCGGACGCAACGCGCCGCACAGTTGATGGTCCGTGTACGGCGCGGGCTTGGCCAGTTGGTACAGAGATTCATCCATGTAGAAGATGGCGCTGTCCCGGCCGCCGCTGACATCGAGATAATCGAACAGGCTGGGTGCGCGGTAGTAGCCACGGCTTATTTCAAAGAAGTTCCACGTGATGCCGTGTTTTTCGACCGGCATGCCGGTGATCAGCGACGCCATCGTGGGAAGTCGGAGCGCGGGCGTGACGCCGCTGGCCGACCAGGTGACCGATCCGTCCTTGACCAGCTTGCCGAGATTCGGCATGGGGCCGTCTTTCAGCGAATCGCGATCAAAACCCTCCAAGACAAAGAGGATTACATGCTCCGCCGGCGGGGGGGCTCCCGTGGCCGAATCCGGCGGCACCGGCGTCGCAAAAGTCTGGGCGGCCGCGAGCATGCGGCCCGCCAGCAAAAGACCGGCCGCGATGGAACGGTATGACAAGAAGATGTCCGCCATGGAAATATCCTACAAGTTGAATACGTCAACGGCCAGGCCGGTACCCTAACACGTGAATTTTCTCGAAGGCAAGACGGCGAAAAATGAACCGCGTTTTGTTGGTCGCTTTGGATTACCGGTGGTATGCTGAAGCCAGGCGATTGTAAAAAGCCTTGGAGTCCGAGAGCAATAGGCGGGTCTTTTGCCGAGAGAGGAACGATCTTGCAGGGGCGAAGAATTCGGCGGCTTCCTTTGTCAGGCTCGCGGCTGTCGTCGCGCTGGGGCGTGGTCTGGACGCTCGTTTTTCTCGCTGCGTCTGCGGCTGCCTCGTCGGTGTCCGCCGAGATCAAGACGGTCGCCGCCAGCGGGGAACATCGGATGGACGAGCGGGATACCAAGGAAGACGCGATCCGTCTTGCGACCGAGTCGGCCAAGCGAAACGCGCTTGAGCAGGTCGCCACCTATGTGGAAAGCGTCACGGCGACAAAGGGAATGGACCTCACCAAGGATGAAATCCGCACGTACACGGCCGGTGTCGTGCTGGTGCGGGAGCAACGTCTGACGATATCGGTTGACGGTGAGACCGTCGTGGTCAAGGTCGATCTGCTTGCGGAGATCGATACGGAGGACATGATCGAAGCGATCGAGATCCTCCGGAAAAACGAAGATGCCAGAGTGCAGTTGGCGGCATTGAAGCGGGAGACCGACCGGCTGCGGCAAGAGCTGGACCGCGCAAATCGGGCGTTGGCTGATGCTTCAACGGCGGACCACGCGGGAGCGGCGGCGCGTCGGCGAGAGATACTGTATCGCGTCCAATCCAACGCCATATTGTCGCAAGCCTGGACCGATTGGGCGTTGGTCCTCTCGGGGCTTTCCTCGGTTGTCTTGCGAGAGGGGATCAATACGGCGCATTTGCTTCAGGCGGCGCGCGAATTCTATCCCGATAACCCGCACATGGGTGTCGCGGAAAGCAGGCTCGGGGGGAATGGGCGCCAGTCGGTTTCGCAGCCGTCGCCGGCTCCTTTTATGCCTGCGCGGAAGTCCGGCCTCATGCCGCGGTACGAACTTGTGCCCGGTCCGGGATCGCAAGGCGGCGCGCGCACGTTGAACGAAATCGTTTACCGATCGCCTGAGAGGGCGACATTGCACGAGAACGATTCGTCGGTACGGTCCGAACCTCACTCTCGCTTCTCCGCGGAGCCGGATAGAGCCGAGAAGTCCTTCCAGGGAGATCCGGAGGTTCGATGACCGGAACGACGGTGCGAAAAATCTCGATTGCGGCGCGGGATCTGGGCATCTGGGCCCTCACGATAGTGTTGATTCTGTCAGCTCAAGCCCCGGCTCAGACTTTGGCTCAGACCAGGGGTGATCGCTATCCGTCCGATCTGTACTGGATCGGCAAAGGCCAGGGCGATTTGACCAAGGGAGGAGCGGTGTGTCGCCGCGTCGCCGAACTGTCGGCTCGCGCCGATCTGGCCAAACAGATTCGAGTGTTGGTCAAAGAACATCTTGTTGATCGGGTGCGCGAACGGTCTGGAAAGGAACCCGAGCAGCATATTGAGCTCACGCGCGAGGAAATCGTTCAGGAGTATTTGCTGGGAGTCACGATCGTCGACTATCAAATCGACGAAGAACAGAAGACCTGTTCTGTGACGGCGGTGATGGCGAAGGAGTAGTGCCGCCGCCCAACTTTTTTCGACTGTTAACAGTGCACGGCCGAGGGGAGAGAAAATCTTCCCCCTCGGCCATCGAACCTTCGAATCGCTTTCTTGCTTACGGTAAACGTCCGCTCACTGTTCGCTGGCGTCCATCATATCGAATCCGCCGGTGCGGACGCACCAGACGTGGGCTTTGCCGCCCTTCTCTCCGGCGATGACGGTTCGGCCGTTGGAGAACAGCACGAACCACGGCGGCGCCGCGAATTGTAAGTTCGGCGCCGCTCCCCAATAACGGGCCGATTGAACATTGGTGAAGGGATGACCTTCCCTCAAGGTCGGACCGGGAGGGGCGATGGAGGGATCGACCAAGCTTGCCAGTTCATGTACCGACGGGAGCCGCCATCCCTTCCGTCCTCCCGTGGTTCGATTCAGGCAATATTCTTGAGCGGCAGGCCAATCCAGCAGCTCTTTTGAGGGGGACAATTCCCATACCAGCCCGGTTTCACGGTCCAGGACCGCTTCTTTAGACCAATCCGGCAAAACGACGAATCGTGTCGCAGCTACAAGGTACGGTTTCCCCTCCTGTTCTGAATAGGAGGGGTTGGTCGAAGAGACGGCTTGCGCCAACTCGGCCCCTGACAAGCATAATCCCGCAGCCGCAAGCCCCAACACTCCGCTCATCATGAACCGTCGTCTCTTCATGGTGCGTCCTCCTGGTAGTGGATGGTTGGATTGCCATTATTGTCAGCGATGCTCCCTGTGAGATGGTTCCTTCTTGCTCTTGACCCGCACGCCCTTCTTGCTCCTGATTGCGTCAGGGTCCGGCACGGGCGGGCATGTCCCATCGTTGCGGCCGATGAACGGCCGAACTTGCCGCATTGTTGGAGAGGAGCAACCAAACGCGAGGGGTGTATCGTCCAAACGGTAGCGCCCATCGGAGGAATCTGGTCAGCATAACTGGCCTCCTCTGTCGATGAGTAGCCCGGTTGTTACCCTTGCGCCAGAAGAGCGATGGGCGCGAGAGCAACGAGCGTTCGGCTGTGAGAAAAATTTTCTCTTTTGCCGAACCGGCACCCTGCGGCATGGGGGCCGCCTGGAGCAGGGCGTTACTCTATGGTGCCGTGAGCCCGCTTGTCAATGCTCACTTTCGCCATAAGTCTCCGTAAGGTAGGGAGCTGTTCTTGAAGCGCGGACTCGCTTTCCGGTAAGAGAATCCGGCCATGCCGGTTGAGAACAATTTCCAACACGACGACTTGTCGAGAAAAAATCCGGGAGAACGGTTATGTGTCTCCGAATTGACTTCCACCGCGAAGGTGGAGTCTCCGGCCTGGTATGACGCGATGGCTGAGTGTGGGGAGAGACTCTTCGATGCGGGGATTCGGGCCGTCGTCTTTTCCCATGGCTCGATCCACGGCACCGACGTGTTCGGCGCGCAGCGGCTGGACGAAGCCGGGGGCCTGAAGCGCGGCTACTCACGCGGAGTATCTGGTTTGGACGCGCTCCTTTCTTTGATGCGAGAGGGTGACAATGGAATATCGCCGTTTCCCGGAGGGGAGAAACCGCCGTTCCCGAACGATGAGGAGACGCAAGCATGGCTTGATGGACAGGTTGGCGACGCAGGAAATTTCACCAACACATACACTGCATTGGCTCGTCAGGCATTGAACGGGCGGACCGCCCGGCCCCTGCTCTGCGTCCGATTTCTATGGTCGTCCGAGCATCATCACCTCGGCCGAGCGATTGCGGCGGCCGGCTTGCTGGATTTCTTGGCGGCGCTCTGTGAACGTCATCGAATCGGTCAGGGCGAGCGGATTCTCATTCAAGCCCATGGACAAGCCGGCCTTGTTCTGGCGCTGGTCTCGAATCTGCTCTGTCCCAGCTCCATAACCGGCCGCTCCGAACTGCTTCGTATCCTGACCTCCTACGCAGCTCGTACCCGACAGCCGGAGTTGGCCGATGCCGTGGCCCGTCTCGAACGAGCCCTGGAGCGCGGGCCGCTTCTGAACGGGGTGACATTGGACGTGGTGACACTGGGCACGCCGGTCCGTTACGGATGGGATCCGTCCGGAGTCGGCAAGCTCCTGCACATTGTCAATCATCGACATCTGAGAACCGACGGGAAAAGATGGCTGGCGAAGATGGAATTGCCCCAACTGACGGTTGAGATGCCGATTGCATGGGGCGGCGATTACGTGCAGCAACTGGCGGTGGCTGGCAGTGACGCGCTTCCCGCAACGGAGGAAGCCAAAGCCGCGAATAAGGCTATCTGGGAGATCGTGGAGCCTTATGACGGCTTCGAACGCTGGTTGGAATGCGCGCGACGAGCGGTACGGTTCCCCACCGAAGGCCGGTGTTTACTGGTGGATTATAAAGACTGTACCGGTTCGCAGAACGTTCGGGATCACTATTACGGCCACGCCGCCTACACCAGGATGGACGCGATGTTGTTCAACACCCTTCAAGTCGTTCGTCTGCTCTACTCGGATGGGTTTCCGCCAATGAGAGGGGGCTTCGGCGTTGCCGGCGGCTAGCAGGCCGTTCTCTTCTTGTATTCTGCTCGAAAGTCGACGCTTGGTGTTTCGGATGGGTTTTCGCTAGCGGGGTTTGGGGAGCACTTGCAGAAAAGGGTGGATCTCAATCCGTTCGAACACGCCGTGGACGGTATAGGGATCGGTACGGGCGAACTGCTCGGCTTCTTCTCGGCTTGCGAAATCGAGGACCATGAGACTGCCGGCTTTGTCCGTCAGGGGACCGGCAAGAAGGACGCGCCCTTCTTTGTCCAATCGCTCCAAGTTGGCCAAATGGGCCGGTCGGTGGACGGTTCGTTTGGCCTCTCCCTCGGGACCATCATAGCCGATGATGACGAACGTCATAGTGCTCCGGCGCTCCTCATGCGAACGGGTTGTGTGCGGCGAGAGCCAACAGGTACGGCATCGAATCAGTCATGATCCTCGATGGGGCAGCGATCTTTGTAGCCGGTCGTCAGTTCGTGCCACCACCGAATTTCTTTCTCGCCGAGCTTCCAGCACAAATAGACGACTCGACCGTCTCGGACATGTGGAAAATCGCACAGCCCGAGATCGATGTCTTTGACGACGACTCCCAACTCATGGATGGCGCGAAGGCTTGCGCTGATGTCTTGAAGACTGTTGACGTAATGCGCGCCGACCGCCGTCCCGCCTCCATTGGCCGCATTGGCCGCCGCCTTCCGGACTTCTTGACAAGCGCGAAGGAGCAGGGCTTTCCTCCGTTGTACGGTCGTGAGATAAGACTGAAGCTGTGGGATCAGCCGGTTGGCTTCGGAAAGCGAGAAAATCCGCTCCGGGCCGTGGTCGTCGTATGGCTGAGGATCGTCCGACATAAAGTTGGGAGCTGTGTAGCATACTTTCGATTCGGGCAACAAGTGAGACTCGGACGAAATCCTCTCAAGGTGGCACCGATCATTGGATGTAGTTGACATCCAACTGCGGCCTGAGTATGATCTAGTCCAACGATCATTCCAGGGCGAGTGTATTCTCTCCAACAAAGAATTCAAGTCAGGGACCTGTCTCGAAACCAAGCTCTTGAAAGCGCAGGGGTGAGAGAGTTGGTGGGCCAGCCGAAGATTTTGTTCGTGCCCGATGGGTTGAGCATCGTGGAAGACGTGCTTCTGTTCACCAGAGAGGCGGGCATCTCCTACTATTCCATTTCAATTCAATCAAGCGTGTAGAACATCTAGACGCCGGTCGTCGAAACGAATCCGGAGATCATAGCCGTTAAGAAGCGATGCTTCGCAGGAGCGATCAGTGCGAACGTGGGCGCAACCGTAACCTAACCATACAAAGGGCGAGAGGAGTCGTATGTCGGTAGCAAGGGGGGAAGTAATGCATCTTGCAGAGTTGAAACAGAAGTCGATTGCGGACCTCAATGAGGTGGCTCGCGATCTGAAGATCGAGGGGGCCGCCAATCTGAGAAAGCAGGAGTTGATTTTTGCGATTTTGCAAGCTCAGACGGAAAAGAACGGAGTCGTGTTCGGCGAGGGCGTGCTGGAAACCCTTCCCGACGGCTTCGGGTTTTTGCGCGCTCCGGATTCCAATTATCTCCCCGGCCCCGACGACATTTATATTTCTCCGTCTCAAATCAGACGGTTCAATCTTCGGACGGGCGACATCGTGTCCGGACAGATCCGTCCTCCGAAAGAGAGCGAACGATACTTCGCTCTGCTTAAAGTCGAGAAGGTCAATTACGAAGATCCCGAAGTGGCTCGAGATAAAATCCTGTTCGACAACCTGACGCCTCTCTACCCGGAAGAGCGGCTCAACCTGGAATTCGACCGTGAAGAATACTGCACGCGCGTGATGGAACTGGTGACGCCGATCGGAAAAGGCCAGCGCGGACTGATCGTCGCCGCTCCCCGGACCGGAAAGACCATGCTCCTTCAGGCGATCGCCCGAGCCATTCTCAAAAACCATCCGGAGGTCACGTTGATCGTCTTGTTGATCGACGAGCGGCCCGAGGAGGTGACGGACTGGCAGCGCCAAGTGAAGGCGGAAGTCATCAGCTCGACGTTCGACGAGCCGGCGCAACGTCACGCTCAGGTCGCCGAGATGGTGCTGGAAAAAGCGAAACGGCTGGTCGAACACAAAAGGGACGTCGTCATTCTGCTGGACAGCATCACGCGGTTGGCGCGCGCCTACAATACGATCGCGCCTCCCAGCGGCAAGGTGCTGTCGGGCGGACTCGACTCCAACGCGCTGCAACGGCCCAAGCGATTCTTCGGCGCGGCCCGCAACATCGAGAACGGCGGCAGTTTGACCATCATCGCGACCGCCCTCGTGGACACGGGCAGCCGGATGGACGACGTGATTTTCGAAGAGTTCAAAGGGACCGGCAACATGGAGGTCCATCTGGATCGACGCTTGGCCGACAAACGTCTGTTCCCGGCCATCGACATCAGCCAATCGGGCACGCGCAAGGAAGAATTGCTGGTGGATAAGGATCGACTGAACAAGATGTGGATCTTGCGCAAAGTGTTGAGCCCGCTCGGCACCATGGAGGCCATGGAGTTCCTGATGGATAAAATTCAGGGCACGAAAACCAATCAGGAGTTCTTGCAATCCATGAATCGGTAGATTACGTCTGGGAAGCAGACCCTGCGGGTAGCTCGGCCTTCGCCGCAGAACGCCGGCGGGGCAGCCGACTTAGCGTCTAACTTCGTTGTAAGGAGCGATAAAGCCATGCGGAAGGGAATTCATCCGGTCTATCGGGAAGCCACAGTCCATTGTGCCTGCGGTAATTCGTTTAAGACGAGAAGCACCATTGGCGACATCAACGTCGACATTTGCTCCAATTGTCATCCGTTCTTTACCGGAACGCAGAAGATCGTCGACACGGAGGGGCGTGTGGAGCGGTTCAGAAAGAAATACGCCCAAAAAACGAAGTAGTGGGCTCTGAGCGACGGAGGGACCCTGTTTCGCCTGAAGCAGGGTCTCTTTGTTTATGGGGCTCGTCACTGCAATGGAAGCCGCGTTACTCAAAAAATGGGAAGCCGCCTCGTCGCGCTTTCATGAACTGACCGATCAGTTGATGGATCCGTCCGTCACGAACCAGCCGGCGCAACTGAAAAAACTGACGAAAGAGCGAGCCGATTTGGAGCCGATCGCCGAGCTGTTCGAAGCTCATCGTGTGGTCGAGAAACAGTTGGCGGAAGCCGCGCAGATTCTTGCCGATCCCTCGGCCGGGGACGAGCTTCATCGGATGGCCCAGGACGAAACCGTTCAGTTGGAAAGCCGACGTCGCGAACTGGAGGAGCAGGCCGCGGCGCTTCTGGTCCCCAAAGATCCACGCGATGAAAAGAGTGTGGTGCTGGAAATTCGAGCCGGCGCCGGCGGCGAGGAGGCGGCGCTGTTTGCCGGCGAATTGTTTCGTCTCTACGGCAAGTATGCGGAGAAGAAGGGATTCAAAGTCGATCT
>JAIWOH010000051.1 GCA_020216985.1 Nitrospira sp. | reverse complement strand
CGTCGAGGCGTCTGAAACCGGCATCGGCGGATATAAAAACATTGTCGCCCTCGTCGAAGGAAAGGGCGCGTACAGCCATTTCAAATACGAGGCCGGGGTCCATCGCGTGCAGCGGGTGCCGGTGACCGAAGCGTCAGGACGAATCCATACGTCGACCGTGACGGTGGCGGTCATGCCGGAGGTCGACGAAGTCGAGATCCAGATCGATCCGAAGGATTTGCGGATCGATACGTTTTGCTCATCCGGCGCCGGCGGACAAAGCGTGAACACGACGTACTCGGCCGTTCGCATCACCCATATTCCGACCGGCGTCGTCGTCTCCTGTCAGGATGAGCGATCGCAACTCAAGAACCGCGCCAAGGCGATGAGAACGTTGCGGGCCCGCATCGTCGAGGCGGAGCGGCAGAAGCAGGAGGCGGAAATCGCTCAAAGCCGCAAGTCTCAGGTGGGAACCGGCGACCGGAGCGAAAAGATTCGCACATACAATTTCCCGCAGAATCGCGTGACGGATCATCGAGTGGGGGTCACGCTGCATAAACTCGATGCGGTCATGGAAGGCGATCTCGACGAGATCGTGGCGGTGTTGAGGGCCCAGCAACAAACGGAAACCGTCCATGCGTAAATGGCGTAAACGGCGTACATGATCGGCGGCGGGTTGCCATGAGGGAATCGCGGACCATCGAGGCGTTGCTCGGAGCGACCAAACGAACATTGGCACAGGCCGGGGTGGAACGAGCGGATCAAGAATCCCGATGGATCGTCTCCCACGTGCTCGGGTTGGAGAGTCATCAATTGCTCAGCCGATCGGAGCAATCGGTTTCGGATGAAACCTGGGCCCGCGTCGCCTCTCTGGCGTCAAGGCGATCGGTGCGCGAGCCGCTGCAATACATTTTGGGCACCCAGGAATTTTGCGGTTTGGAGTTTCACGTGACGCCGGCGGTGTTGATTCCCAGGCCTGAAACGGAGTTGCTTGTTCAGGAAGCCTTGAGAGTCGTTGATTTCGCCAAGGAAACCGTGCTGGTCGATGTGGGGACCGGGTCGGGCTGCGTGGCCGTGACGCTGGCCACCATTCTCGGCAAAGCCCGCATCCTCGCGGTGGATCGCTCGCCGGAAGCCTTGGCGGTCGCAAAAGCCAACGCGGAGCGGCATGGGGTTGCCGACAAGATCGAGTGGCTGGAGGGCGATCTCTTGTCTCCGCTACGCGAACAAGGATTGATGGGAAAGGTGGATGTCGTTGCGTCCAACCCCCCCTATATTGCGGAGGCGGAGTGGGCGAATTTGCAGCCGGAGGTGCGTGGGTTTGAGCCTCGCTCTTCGTTAGTGAGCGGACCGTTGGGCACGGAGTTTCACGAACGGTTGCTGCGAGAATCGTTGGACTATCTTGCACCGGGGGGGACTCTCGTGATGGAAATCGGAAGCGGGCAATTCCCGGCCGTGCGGCGGATGGTCGAGCAAATCAAGGACTATGGCTCGGTGCAGGTTGTCAGGGATGAGGCTGGTCTGGAGCGGACGGTGATCGTGCAGCGGATGGAATAGAAGATCGGGCGTCGATGGACACGATCGTCATTACGGGAGGAAATCGGCTGCAGGGTGAAGTGCGGATCAGCGGGGCGAAAAATTCCGCGCTCCCGATCTTGGCCTCCACGATTCTGAGCGACGGGGAATGCGTCATCACCAATGTTCCTCGCGTGGTCGACGTGATCACCATGGAGAAACTGCTGACCATTTTCGGCGCAACGGTTTCCCATGAAGGCCATCGCGTGGTCGTGCGCGCGGGCTCGGTCAGCTCCACGGAGGCGCCCTATGATCTCGTCAAGACCATGCGCGCCTCCATTCTGACGCTGGGGCCGTTGGTCGCCCGCTGGGGAAGAGCCAAAGTGTCGCTTCCCGGCGGTTGCGCCATCGGATCGCGCCCCGTGAATCTTCATTTGGCCGGATTGGCGAAATTGGGCGTCGATATTTCGCTCGAACACGGATATATCACCGCCACGGCCAAAAGGTTGAAAGGCGCGAGAATTTACTGCGATACCCCGACGGTCACGGGAACCGAGAATCTCATGATGGCGGCGTCGCTGGCCGAAGGGACGACCGTGTTGGAGAACGCGGCAAAGGAACCGGAGATCGCCGATCTGGCCGGTTTCTTGATCAAGCGCGGTGCACGGATCGACGGAGTGGGAACGGACGTCGTCACGATCGAGGGGGTGCCGGCACTGCGAGGCGGAGATCATGAAGTGATTCCCGATCGGATCGAAGCCGGCACCTATTTGGCCGCGGGGGCCATGACGGGGGGCGATGTGACGGTGACCCATTGCCGATCCGTCGATCTCGAAGCCGTGCTGATGAAGCTCAAGGAAGCGGGAGCGGAGGTCCACGTGGAAAAGGAGCGTGTGCGGGTCACGGCCCCTCGCAGGCTCAAGGGAACGGACGTCAGAACGTTGCCGTATCCGGGGTTTCCAACCGACATGCAGGCGCAAATGGTGGCGTTGATGTGTATGGCGGAGGGTGCCAGTGTCGTGACGGAAACAGTGTTTGAGAGCCGGTTCATGCATGTGGAAGAATTGCGGCGAATGGGAGCCGATATTCGCGTCGAAGGCAATCGCTTGCTGGTCATGGGAAGACCCAGTTTGACCGGGGCACCGGTCATGGCCTCCGATCTGCGGGCCAGCGCCGGGCTTATCATCGCCGGTTTGGCGGCCGACGGGGTCACCGAGGTGCAACGGGTGTATCATCTTGATCGAGGATACGAGCGAATCGAAGAAAAATTGCGCGGCCTGGGGGCGCAGATCGAGCGTCGCAGTGCGAGATCGGCGACGGTCGTGCACTGAGAGGGATGGATGCTGACCATTGCCTTATCGAAAGGAAAACTCATCGAGTCGGCGATGGATATGTTTCGGCGGGCCGGGTACCCCACGGAGGGGCTGTCTGGCGAGAGTCGGCGTTTGGTGTTTGAGTGTCCGGCAATCGGGATGACGTTTCTCATTGTTCGGCCCAGCGACGTGCCGACTTACGTGGAATACGGGGGGGCCGACGCGGGGATTGTCGGAAAAGATGTGTTGCTGGAGCAGGAGCCCGACGTCTATGAACCGTTGGATTTGGGGTTTGGAGCGTGTAGAATCGCGGTCGCTGCGCCGGAGGGAGAGGGGGTGCGGGATCGGCTCTCGTCAAAGGTCCGTATCGCCACCAAGTATCCCAAGATCACCGAACGGTTTTTTAATCAGCGCGGCGTCCCGGTCGAGATCATTAAGCTCTACGGTTCGATCGAATTGGCTCCCGTTGTGGGGTTGGCCGATTGGATCGTGGATCTGGTCGAAACCGGCAACACGCTGAGGGCTCACAATCTCGTCGAGTTGGAAGTCATCGCCCGATCGACGGCGCGTCTGATCGTCAATCGGGCGAGTTTTCGGCTGAAACATCGGCCGCTTCGCGAATTGATCGAAAGACTGCGGGCGGTATCGGTCGGCCGGAAGTCGATGCGCGGAAACGGCCGAAGGCAGACCCTGCGAACCGACAAGGAGAAAGCGGCGCACGTATGAAGATCGTGACCCAGGCTGATCGTGGTTTTCTGTCCGCTTTGAAGAAAGCTTCTTCCCGTGGGCAAACGGCGGGAGCTTCGGTGGAGAGATCGGTGCGCGCGATTCTCCAGGCCGTCGAACGGGGCGGCGACAAAGCGGTGCTGCGATATGCCAAGCAGTTCGATAAAGTGTCGTTGAAGCCCGATGAACTGAAGGTCGCGCCGGACGAAATCAAGAACGCCTATTTCCATATCCGCAAAGAAGAAGGGGACGCGCTGCGGCTTGCGGCGCGTCGGATCACGGTGTTTCATGAACGTCAACGCACGAAAACCTGGATGTATCAAGACGGCGACGCTACGTTGGGGCAACTCATCACGCCGGTCGATGCCGTCGGTGTGTACGTGCCGGGCGGGAAGGCCGTCTATCCGTCGTCGGTCTTGATGTGCGCCATTCCGGCCAAGGTTGCCGGCGTGCGACGCGTCGCGATGGTCACGCCGCCGCAAAAAGGGGGAATCAATCCCTATCTCCTAGTCGCAGCCGATATCGCGGGCGTGACCGAAATTTATCGAGTCGGCGGGGTACAGGCAGTGGCGGCGCTGGCGTATGGAACGAAGACGATCGAGAAGGTGGACAAAATCGTCGGTCCCGGCAACATCTACGTCGCGACCGCCAAGCGTCTGCTGTATGGAACCGTCGGCATCGACATGATCGCGGGTCCCAGCGAGTTGTTGGTGGTGGCGGACGACCAAGCCGATCCCGCTCACGTCGCGGCTGACTTATTGTGCGAGGCCGAGCACGACGAAGACGCGCAGGTGTTTCTGGTGACGACGTCGGAGCGGCTGGCTAAAGACGTATCAAAGTTGATCGAACAACAGTTGAAAGGGCTTCAGCGGGAAAAGATCGCCTCGAAAGCGGTGGCGCGTCACTCCGTCGCGTTCGTTGTCCCGACGATGGACGACGCGATCGACGTGGCCAATCACATCGCCGCCGAGCACGTCACGTTGTCCGTGGACAACCCCTTTGACTATCTTGAAAAAATCCGCCATGCCGGCGCGCTGTTCTTGGGCCGGTACACGCCGCCGTCGGTGGCGGATTACGTGGCCGGACCGAATCACGTGCTGCCGACGGGGAGCAGCGCCCGGTTCTTCTCACCGCTCTCGGTGAACGACTATGTGAAGGTCAGCAATCTTGTGCACTACACCAAACAGGAATTGGCGAAAGTGAAAGATCCGTTGCTGCGGCTCGCCCACATCGAAGGATTCGACGCGCACGCCAAGTCGGCCCAGAGTAGGTTTTCATGAACACCGGCGGCTCCTCGCCACGCAAGGCCATCGTCCAGCGCACGACGAAAGAAACCGACATCCGCGTCGAATGGGTGCTGGATGGCACGGGACAAGGGAAGATCGACACCGGCATCCGGTTCTTTGATCACATGCTGGAGCTGCTGGCGAAGCACGGTTTCTTCGATCTGACGGTGCAAGCCAAGGGCGATCTGGACATTGACGAGCACCATACGGTTGAAGACGTGGGCATCGTCATGGGACAGGCGTTGCATCGGGCTCTGGGTGAGAAAGCCGGGATCAAACGATTCGGCTTCGCCTCGGTCCCGCTCGATGAAACGTTGGCGCAGGTGACCGTGGATCTCGGCGGCCGACCGTTCCTCGTGTACAATGTCGCCTTGCCGGATCGGAAGATCAAGTCGTTCGACCTCGGTTTGTTCGAAGATTTCTTCCAGGCCTTCGTCACCCACGGCGGGCTCAATCTGCACGTCAACCTTCTGTACGGGCGCAATCCGCACCACATTATGGAAGCCGTCTTCAAGGCGCTGGCCAAGGCGCTCGATCAGGCGACGATGCCGGAGGAACGATTGGCCGGTAAAGTTCTCTCGACGAAGGGGATGCTCTAAGTTTCGAGGGCGGAAAGATCGCGAGGGTTTTGTGCGCAGAGGCGGGCTTCTGAAAAAGGAGCCCGCCTTTGTTTGTTTCAGGGAGTCGAGGCACATAACAATTGTCTCTCTATTTTTTGGCATCGAATCGCTTCTTCGCTTAGCAATGGCGAAGCGGATTTAGGATGCGAATTTAACTCGGAGACGGTTCAGGCGCACGCTTTGACGATCGTGGCTGAAAACGAACGGAAGTCGTCCAGTTGTTTGGTGATGATGGCCTGGACGATCTCCAGATTCAGGCGGGCGTACTCGTGAATCGCCACGTTACGGAAGCCGACCATGCGTTGCATGCGAGCTGCGAGATCTTCCGAGAGGATGCCTGCGGCGTGGAGAAGGGAGAATGCGTCACGACTGTCCTGCGGTACGCCAAGCTTCCGTCGGCTCACGACGTACATGGCCAGATCGATCGCCGTTTCGCAGGCTCGCTGAAGATTGAGAACGATCGCATCTTGCTTCGTTTGATTCCCGATCAGGTTCTGCTCGGCACCGGCGTACTCTTGTTCAATGCGGCGAAGGCACCGTTCAATACTTGCGGCCTTGTTGAGGATGACATCTTCAGCCATAGACCAGCCCGCTCTCACCGATTCTTTTTAGGATCTCTCGCCGCTCTTCGTTCAGGCGGGCGTAGTCCGAATACACGTACATTTCGAATGCTCGCCGGGCTGATTCGTCCGGCGCGTCCAGGCATTCCCCGGTCGAAATCACTTGCATCCGCAGGACCGTTGATGCGGCACGTAGGTCCACAAGATCCACGTCGCGATGCAGTTGGACGGCCAATTCCTGGGAAAGCTCAAATCGGCGCAGATTCGGAATCGGATCGCGCGCAAGCACGGCGAGGTCTACGTCGCTGTCCGAGCGGGCCTCTCCCTTCGCCTGTGAGCCGAACCGATAGAGCGCGATGAGGCCGGGAATCGCTCGTCGGACGTAATCGATCAATCTCTCATCATCCATGTCGGGCCTATGCGGCGACCGGTCCAGGCTACTGGTTCATCCGTGTCCTGTCAATCTTCGGCCGTTCTTCCCAGATATTGGTAGTGGCATGACATCCTCGGATACGGTATTGTTACCCCCCTATGCGGCCGGGTAGTCTGTTTGTATGATCGCGATCATCGACTACGACATGGGCAACTTGCGCAGTGTCCAGAAGGCCTTCGAGGCGGTGGGGCACCAGGCGGTGGTGACGCGCGATGCACGGGTCATCGGCGATGCGAGCCATGTCGTTCTGCCGGGGGTTGGAGCCTTCGGCGATTGCATGGTCAATATCGAGCGATATGGACTGGTAGAGCCGATCCGCGCGTCGATTCGATCGGGCAAACCGTTTCTGGGAATTTGTCTGGGGCTGCAAGTGCTGTTCTCCGAGAGCGAAGAGTTCGGCCCGCACAAGGGGCTCGACATCGTTCACGGTACGGTGCGGCGATTTGCGGCGAGGCCAGGGCTGAAGGTGCCGCACATGGGATGGAATCAGGTTCATTTTCAAGGGCTGTGTCCCCTGTTCGACGGCATCGCCGACGGCTCGGATTGGTATTTCGTGCACTCGTATTTCGTCGATCCCTGCGACAAACGGCTTGCCGCTTCGACGACGACGTACGGCGACTCCTTCGTTTCAAGCATTTGGAAGGACAATGTCGTGGCGTGTCAGTTCCATCCGGAAAAGAGTCAGGCCGTCGGGCTGCGATTGATCAAAAATTTCGGAGCGTGGCATGTCTAAACGACTCGTCAACATCAGGGGCGCGCAAGTGCCCTCGTTCGGCGCCGGCCTCGTCATGCGCGCCGTGATCCTTGTGGCGCTGACCTGGATCGTCGCTGGGTGCAGCGGATGGAAGGTCACAACGGCCTCGTCCGATCTCCTGCCCCGCTACACCGTTCGAACCCTTGCGGTGATTCCCTTTACCGCGATGACCACCCCGCAGATGCGCGATCAGGGCGACTTCTTTTTCTCGACCCCTCAGAGTCTTCGGCAACAGGATATGTCGGTGGCGGTGGCGTCCGACGTGGAGCCGAGGCCCAGGCAAGTCTCCGTGGTGCCCGACTACGCGGCGGAGCGCGTCACGCAGTTGTTTTGGAAGCGCCTGCGATCGAGGGGAGGATTGCGACTGATATCGCCGGGCGACTCGGCTCAAGTCTTGGCCTCCGTGGTCTCCGAGACGACCTCCCCCGCAACTCGGCCGGAAATCGCCGCCGCGGCGGTGGCGAGAAAGCTGAACGCGGATGCGGTCATGATCGGTCTCGTGTCGATGTATCAGGAGCGGGTCGGAAGCCGTCTCGGCGCGAATCCGGCGGCATCGGTCGGGTTTGAAGTCAAGGTCGTGGCGACAGATGGGCGGGTGCTGTGGGCGGGGAATTATTATGAACGGCAGCGTCCGTTGACGGAGGATTTCCTCGGCTTTGTACAACGGTTCGGGATGTTCGTGACGGCCGACGAATTGGCGGAGTACGGCGTTGATGCGATGCTGAAGGAATTCCCGTTCTGACCGGATCATGGAGGTCACGTGCTCATCATCCCGGCGATTGATTTGAAAGACGGCCGTTGCGTGCGGTTACGCCAAGGTGATATGGCAGCGGAGACCGTTTATTCGGATGATGTCCGAGCCGTGGCCGGAAAGTGGCAGGAGCAGGGCGCCGGTCTGATTCACGTCGTGGATCTGAACGGGGCTGTGGACGGGAAGCCGCGCAACCTCCCCCAGATCGAGGCCGTTATGAAAGCGGTTGGCGTCAATGTTCAGGTGGGAGGAGGCATTCGGTCGATTGAGACGGTTCGGCAGTATCTACGCGCCGGAGTGTCGCGCGTCGTGCTTGGCACGGCCGCTCTGACGGATCGAGTGTTTCTCGAACGGGCGTGCTTGGAATTTCCGCGACGCATTGTGTTGGGGCTCGATGCGCGAAACGGCAACGTGGCGGTGAAGGGCTGGAGGGAGGTGTCGGATGTGAAAGCGGTCGGTCTGCTGAAAGAGTTGTCCGGTTTCGCGCTTGGGGCCGTGATCTATACGGATATTGCACGCGACGGTATGTTGAGCGGGCCGAACATGCCGGCTTTGGAAGAGATCGTCGCTGCTTCGCCGTTTCCTGTGATCGCGTCGGGTGGGATCAGCAAAATCGACGATCTGTTGGCGGTTCGGTCGCTCGGACCTCGTGTGGAAGGGGCGATCGTGGGCAAGGCTCTGTATGATGGAATGTTGGATTATCGAGCCGCCGTGGCGGCCCTCAGTACGGAGTTGAGGAGTGAAGGGTAAAGGGTAAGGGAGGAGGCGGCTCTCGTAGTCACGCTTGACCCCTCGCATTTTACTTTTCACGGATTGTCATGTTGACCAAGCGCATCATTCCCTGTCTGGACGTCAAAGACGGTCGTGTGGTCAAGGGGGTCGGCTTCGTGGGCCTTCGGGATGCGGGCGATCCGGTCGAGGCGGCGGCGCTCTACGACCGCGAAGGCGCGGACGAGCTCTGCTTTCTGGATATTACGGCGTCGCATGAGAATCGGAACACCATCATCGACGTGGTCGAACGGACGGCGGGCTGCGTCTTTATGCCTGTGACGGTCGGCGGCGGCGTGCGCGGGCTCGACGATATTCGGAGGTTGTTAAACGCCGGGGCGGACAAGGTGAGCATCAACACGGCTGCGGTGGAGCGGCCCGAGTTTGTCAGGGAGGCGGCCCGTCGGTTCGGCACGCAGTGCATCGTCGTGGCCATTGACGCCAAGCGAGGATCCATGGCAGGCGGTTGGCAGGTCTTTACCCACGGAGGGCGCAAGCCGACGGGACTGGACGTCCTGGAATGGGCGAAGCGGATGGAAGACTATGGAGCGGGCGAGCTTTTAGTGACCAGCATGGACGAGGATGGCCGGCAAAACGGGTATGATCTCGAGCTGACGGCCGCCGTGTCGGAGCGGGTATCGATCCCCGTCATTGCGTCAGGCGGAGTCGGGACGTTGGAACATCTGTACGACGGATTCGTCAAGGGCAAGGCGGATGCGGTTTTGGCTGCGTCCATCTTTCACTTCAGAAAGTTTACGATCTCGCAGGCCAAGGCGTTCTTGAAAGAACGCGGCATCCCTGTGCGATCGGATTTCTTGGCGCGAGCGGCTTGAACCCATGAGCGATGAACCGGCAAATCAGTTAAAGCTCGATGAGCACGGCCTTCTTCCGGCCGTCGTGCAGGACTGGCTTGACGGGTCCGTGTTGATGGTGGGCTATATGAATCAAGAGGCCATCGCCAAGACGCTTGAGACCAAGGGCGTCCACTTCTGGAGCCGGTCTCGCAAGAGGCTATGGGAGAAGGGCGAAACGTCCGGTCACAAGCTTCGCGTGAAGGATTTGTTCATTGATTGCGATCGTGACACGATTTTGATCAAGGCGCAGCCGGAAGGTCCGGTCTGTCATACGGGAGAACGGACGTGTTTTTTTTCCAGGCTTGACGATCGGGGACGGGCCACCGAGTCTCCGACGCAAGACGCGGCGGGCGGGATTCTCGAAGCGATTCTGCGAACGATCCGCGATCGCCGGGCCCATCCACGCGCCGGATCGTATACGACGAAGCTATTTGAAGGGGG
>JAIWOH010000050.1 GCA_020216985.1 Nitrospira sp. | reverse complement strand
GCAGGATCGAATTCTGAAAAAAGTGGTGGAAGAGGCGGGAGAGGTGCTCTTGGCCTCCAAGGGGGGGAAGAAAGAGGAGATTATCTACGAAACGGCGGACTTGGTGTTTCACATCTTGATGGTGCTAGGACACCACGACGTGACGCTTCAGGATATTTACGCGGAATTAGGCAGGCGATTCGGCCGATCCGGCGTAAGGGATGAATGAAAAGGCCGTCGAGGGGAGTCGGCACAATCAACCAATTTGGGCCGGCTGCCGTTCATGATGCGGGAGGTCGAGGTGAGATGAGCGACTGTCTTTTTTGCAAAATTGTGGCAAAACAGATTCCGGCCAAGGTCGTTCATGAAGACGACCAAATCTTGGCGTTCGACGATATTCATCCTCAGGCGCCCGTCCATACGCTGGTCATTCCGAAGAAGCACGTTGCGGCCGTTCGGGACTGTGAGGAGCAGGATCAGACCCTGTTGGGGCGGCTTCTATTGACTTGTGCAAAAGTAGCGCAACTGAAGGGCGTGGCCGAATCGGGCTATCGCATTGTCACGAACACGGGTAAAGACGGGGGGCAAACAGTGTTTCATCTGCATCTCCATGTCACCGGCGGACGCCGGATGAGTTGGCCGCCGGGCTAATCACGGGTTCCCAAAATTTGACAGATTTTCAAACCGTCTGTTATTCTGCTCGGTCGATTTTTCCCGACAATTGTGGCCGCCTTGTCCAAATCGGGGGTGGCATAAAGATTTGGGAGCTGCGACTCCGGTGGGTCACGGTTTGATTTCTGATAACACCATCGACCGGATCAAAGATCGAGTCGATATCGTCGACGTTGTGAGCCACCACGTGTCCTTGACGAAAACAGGTCAGAATTTCAAAGGGTTGTGTCCGTTCCACCAAGAAAAAACTCCCTCGTTTATCGTCAATCCATCCCGGCAAATTTTCCATTGTTTCGGCTGCGGAGCCGGTGGAAACGTCTTCACTTTTTTAACCAGGCTCACCGGCGCGAATTTTCCGGAAGTGGTCAGGGAATTGGGAGAAAAGGTCGGGATCGAGGTCGCGGAGGCGTCAGCCGTTCCGGGCAATCATACGGAGCAGACCCGACGGATCGAACGCCTCAATCAAGCCGCTGCTGCCTGGTTCAGGCACAATCTGCGCGACGCCAAGCTCGGCGCCGCTGGAAGGTCGTACCTGGAAAAACGCGGTATTCAATCGAGTGTCATCGATCGGTTTGGGATCGGCATGGCCCCTCCTGAGTGGGATGGCCTGTTCAAGGCATTGACTAAGCAGGGATTTGCTCCGGCCGATGTCGCGAGCGCCGGTCTGCTGGTGGCGCGGGAGGGAGGGAGCGGTTTTTATGATCGGTTTCGCGGACGAATCATGTTCACGATCACCGACCTGCGAAAGCGCGTGGTCGGATTCGGCGGACGGGTGTTGGGCGACGCCGTCCCCAAGTATCTGAATTCCCCCGATACCCCGCTGTTCAAAAAAGGGCAAACCTTGTTTGCACTCGACCAGGCGCGGGAGGCGATCGTTCGAACGAAGACCGCCATCGTTGTCGAGGGGTACTTTGACGCGATCGCGCTTCATCAGGCCGGGTTGACGCATGCGGTCGCGACGTTGGGCACGGCGCTGACGTCGGAACATGTCCAAACCTTGCGGCGGTTTGCCGATCATATCGTGTTGGTGTTCGACCCCGATGCTGCAGGGGTACGGGCGGCGTTGAGGGGATTGGATCTCTTCGTCAACAGCGGGTTGGATGTCAAGGTGGTCACGTTGCCGGCGGGAGAAGACCCCGATACGTTCGTGCGCAAAGCGGGCGTGACGGCGTTCGCCTCATTGGAGGTCGCCGCTCCGAGTCTTCTGGATTATGTGCTGGACCATACGATTCGGCAGGCGGAAAACGGTTCGTTGGAGAGTCGGATCAGAAGCGTGGACGAAGTCCTGCGCATTGTGCAGAAAAGCGAGCATCCGCTTGAGCGGGAAGAACGCATCAAGATCGTGGCGGAGCGATTGGGAATCAGCCAAAGCCGATTGATCGAACGGTATCCGAGACTCCAGGGTCGGCCTTCGCAAGGCGCGAGCTCTCATGAGCAGGCGGCGCGGGGAATCACCTTCTCCGCCGAATTCAAAAGAGCGCCGGAAGAACGGGATCTTGCCTTGCTGCTGTTGCATGGCCGATTGTCGCCCGCCGAGGTTCGGCGATTGAGACCCGAAGCGTTCACCGTCGCTCCTTGCAGGAAACTTGTGCAGATGGCCTTGGCCCATCTGGACCGCGAAGGACGTGTCGGCCTCGACGCCTTGGTGAGCGAAGCGGCCGACGATCCGGACTGCGGCCCTTTGGCCACGGAATTGTCCGTCCGCGACGATCATTTTGATGACGTTCCGGCCCACGTCAAGGCGTGTTTAGACGTGCTTGATCGAAAATATGCGGATCAAATGTTGAGGGACCTGATCGCCAGGCTGAAGGCCGCCGAGCGGGCAGGACAGGTGGAGGAAGCGCGGACGTTGAACGTGCAAATCAATGAATGGCGGATCCGAAAAGCCGGTGCGCCACCCGCCGGAGCGGTGTCCTTGGCGAAGGAGTAGTCATGCCGAAACAGGAATTGCTTGGAGAGGTGAAAAAACTGATCGCGCTCGGAAAGGAAAAGGGCTTTCTGACCTATGACGAGCTCAACAGCACGCTGCCCGCGGAATTCGTGTCCTCCGACCAATTCGGCAACATCATGACGATGTTCGGCGAGATGGACATCGAAATCGTCGACGGCACGGAGGGGGATCGGATCCGCAAACGGCCGGACAACGGCGAGATCGGCGACGAAAGCGAAGAGGTGGAACTGGAGCCCGAGGAGGAGAACGAGAAGCCGATCGATCTGTCGCCCGGCGCGCTGAGTCGGACGGACGATCCGGTTCGGCTCTATCTCAAGGAAATGGGCAGCGTTGCGTTGCTCAGCCGAGAAGGTGAGATTGAGATCGCCAAACGAATCGAAGAGGGCAAAAAGGACATCGCCTCGGTGATCTACGGCATGCCGATGACCATCGAGTTCGTATTGGCGCTGCGGGATCAACTCAAAGACGCCACCATCGACGTCCGAGAAATCGTGCCGATCCAGGAGCAGGGGGAAGAATTTGACGAGGACCAGCAGCCCGTGGAGCGGGATTATGAAGAGCTGCGCCTCAAGACGTTGGAGGCCTTGAGCGCGGTCCGCAAAGTCTCGCTGCAACTCAAAGCGTTGGTGGAAAAAGGCAGGCACATCGGCAACGATCCGGCGAAGCAGAAGAAATTCAAGAAGCAGTTCGAGATCGTGCGTCAGCAGGTCGTGGATAAAATCGAATCCGTCAACCTCCATGGAGTCCTGAAAGATCGCATGGTCCAACGGGTGCGCGACTTGGCCGCGCAGATTCGTGCTTCGGAGCGCGAAATCGTGCAGTGCCAGCGGCGGCTCGGCGTGGGCGGAGAGGCGGGCGCGGAGTTGCTCAAGCGATTGTGCCGGACTCGTCAGGATTTTCTGGCGGTCAAGCGAAAGACCGGTCTGTCGGAAGAGACGCTGTTGGACATCAAAAAGGTATATCAGGCGGCCAAGGCCAAAATCCGCCAGCTTGAAGAGGAAGAAGCGCTGGTTCCCGCCGAAGAAATCAAGGAGGCCGTCAAGCAGCTCGACGTCGCCGAAGAAAAAGTGAAGCGGGGCAAGGCGGAGTTGGTCGAAGCGAATCTTCGCCTGGTGGTCAGCATCGCCAAGAAGTACACCAATCGAGGGCTCCAATTTCTGGACCTTATCCAGGAAGGCAACATCGGATTGATGAAGGCGGTGGATAAATTCGAGTACAAGCGCGGCTACAAGTTCAGCACCTATGCCACGTGGTGGATTCGCCAGGCGATTACGCGAGCCATCGCCGACCAGGCGCGGACCATCAGAATCCCCGTTCACATGATTGAAACGATCAACAAACTGGTCCGCACGTCGCGTCATCTGGTGCAGAAGCTCGGCCGTGAGCCGTTGCCGGAGGAAATCGCCGAGCGCATGGATTTGCCGTTGGACAAAGTACGAAAGATCCTCAAGATCGCCCGGGAGCCGATTTCGCTCGAAACGCCGATCGGAGAAGAGGAAGACAGTCATTTGGGCGACTTCATCGAAGACAAAAAAGCCGTTTCCCCGCTGGAAGCCGCGATCCGGTACGACTTGCAACGGCAGATCAACAGCGCGCTGGAGACCTTGACGCCGCGCGAGGAAAAAGTCCTGCGCAAACGATTCGGGATCGGCGAGGCCACCGACCACACGCTCGAGGAAGTGGGACAGGACTTCGAGGTCACACGCGAACGGATCAGACAGATCGAAGCCAAAGCGTTGCGGAAATTGCGGCATCCGAGTCGCAGCAAAAAGCTGAGAAGTTTCGTGGAAAGCTTGTAGAAGGCCGATTTGACTCCGCGTCCGAGTGCGACCTAGAATTCTCTGAAATCCAGACCGCGGCGGAAAGCCCGGTTCGACGAAGGCCGTTGAGTTTTGCAAAAGAGAAGGGTCGGGACGACCGTTCTCTTGCCGGATGGGGCCCATAGCTCAGGTGGTTAGAGCGGCTGACTCATAATCAGTTGGTCCTAGGTTCAAGTCCTAGTGGGCCCACCAGCCGGGGGCGCCCAGGCGTCACGACGCCGATCTCCAAGAGAGGAAGATTGCGTTGACCCGCAAGTTTTCGCCCCTTCTCGATCTGCAGAAATTCGATCTCCGAATCATGGAGATCAAAGAGGCCCGCCGAAAGATTCCCGAACGTCTGCAGGCCGCCGAGGCGCCTTTGCGGGAGGCTCTGAAACGGATGAAGGAGGCGCAGTCCGCCGTCGAAGCCGCGATCAAGGAACGACGCGCGCACGAACGGGATCTGGAGGCGCACGAAGCGCAGATGGAGCGGATGAAAGCGCATGCGGCGAATTTGAAGACCAACAAGGAGTATCAGGCGCATCTCTTCGAACTCGATCTGGCGAATAAAAAGCGCGGGGAGTTCGAAGAGAAGATTCTGATGTGCATGGAACGGATCGATCAATTGCAGCGAACGGTGACCGAGACCCAGGCGAAAGTCAGGGAGCTGGAGGCGGCGTTCGCTCAGGAACAAAAGAATTTAAGCGAGCAGGAACGAGCGTTGGCGGACGAATTGGCCCAAGTCGAACTCTTGCAACGCGACGCGGCGGCGAGAGTGGAGAGGAGCCTCCTCCAACGATACAACGAGGTCAAGGCCTCGCGGAAAGATCAGCCGCTAGCAGCCGTGCGCGGCGGCCTGTGCCTCGGTTGCCGCCTGCAAATTCCGCCGCAGCTCATCGCCCAAGTGAAGCGCTCCGAGGATCTGCACGTGTGTCCGTATTGCCGCCGCATTCTTTATTGGGAAGGCGAGCCATCGGCCGAATCGCCTCTCTCATCCGCATCCGAATCCAAATCGGCCGATTTTGAGGCGAGCGAATCGATGTAACCCAAAACGGCCCGCGTGGTTCTGAAGTGCAGTTTCGCCACGGTGCTGAGTCGTTCCCGCCCGTGCTTTTTGACGATCATTTTTGCCGTCAGTTCCACGGAGGGGGAGACGCCCTTGGGGAGGGTGGTGCCGACTTCGTCGGAGAGCCGTTTCAGACGCCGCAGAAATTCTGCGCGGGCCAGGATAGAGGCGGCGGCCACCGCCAGGTCCGATTCGGCTTTTGTCCGTTGCTCCAAAACGATCGTTCGTCCTTTCTCTTGCAGGGCATTCACGATCAACCGCTCATCGCCGAATCGGTCGGCAATCGCTCGCTCGCACGAAACTTGTTCAAGCAGGTTCTCCAGCGCCTTGGCGTGCCCCCAAGCCAGGAGCCGATTGAGGTTTTTGATTTTGGCGTACAGCTCATTATATTTTTGCGGACCGATCGCAATCACGCTGTGGGGGCAGATGGTCTTGATTGCCGGAGCCATTTCGAGGATACGCCCGTCCGATAGCTTCTTGCTGTCGCGTGCCTGCATCAAGGCCAACTCGCGCTGGGTCGTCGCGTTCACGAAGACCGCGGCGATCACGAGCGGGCCGAAATAATCGCCCTTTCCGGATTCGTCGATGCCGATGCGCTCGATCGGCGACCCGATGGGGTCTGCTGTCACGGGACGACTCCCACTAGAAAAACGGCGGTAGGAGCGGTACTCTACTGCACGGCGGAGTCATGGTCAAATGACCGTCAAAAACAGGAAAAGCGCCGGAGTCGCACTCGGAGAGGTAGGTCGGGGGTAGGAGGGACGCCATGCAAGGGTGCCAATGCGTGATTCGTTTCGTCGGGATGGCCGTTTTGTTGCTCATGGGAGGACTGACTGTAGCCGGCTGCGAGACCAACCCCTACACGGGTCGGTCTCAGTTGTTGATGACGTCGATCTCAGAGGAAATGCAGCTTGGGGAGCAAGCCTATGCCCAGGTGAAAAATGATCCGAATGTCAGGTTGTCACGGGATCCCCGGGAAGTGGAACCGGTCAAACGGGTGGCGGCCAGAATCATCGAGGCGGCGAAGCGATCGAAATATGCCGAGATGGCCAAACAGTTCGAATGGGAAGTGACGGTCATCAAGGACGACAAGACGGCGAACGCGTTCGCGCTTCCCGGTGGCAAGATCGCCGTGTATACGGGTATTTTCCCCGTGGCGAGAACCGAGGCGGGGTTGGCCGCCGTTATGGGACATGAAGTGATCCATGCCTTGGCCCGTCACGGAGCGGAACGGATGAGTCAGGGGCAATTGACCAATGCGGCGTTGCAAGTGGCGGGGGCGGCGATCGGGGCGAGCGGAGGGAATCCCTTGCTGGGCCAGGCCACAATGGCGGCGCTTGGATTGGGAGCGCAAGTGGGAGTCTTGTTGCCCTTCAGCCGCAAACATGAATCAGAAGCGGATTATGTGGGAATCCTCTTGGCGGCCGACGCGGGATACGACCCGCGCGAGTCCGTGGGGTTGTGGGAGCGGATGGCGGAACTATCGAGCGGCGGAGGGCCGGCCGAATTTTTGTCAACCCATCCCAGTCATGGGACCCGCATTGAGCAATTGAAGGCCTGGATGCCGGAGGCCATGGCCATCTATCAAAAAAGAACTCCGGCTCCCAATGGGCTCTTGCCTTCCGTTGGACACCAGTGAGTTGGCTGCTGATCCTTGAAGTCTGTTCCTTGAAATTCGGAGCGAGTCTCGCGCCTGGTCGCTGGTTCGCTGTGTGATCGATGGCCAAAGGGGAGGGGTGCGGAGTCATAAGCAGAATGTCGCCGGTTTCTTCTTTGAAAGAGTCTCCATGTCGGAGGAGGATGAGGGACGTGTCAGGCGGTACCCTTGCCATGCTCCGTACTCCTTCTCTATACTGCGTCAGCGCAGGTGCGAAGGCCGGGTGATCGCTCGATGCGAGAGTATCGGGAGGAAAGTCCGGACTCCAAGGGCAGGGCGCTGGGTAATTCCCAGGCGGAGCGATCCGACACCAGCACCACAGAAAGCAAACCGCCGATGGCCGAGGCGATGGGAGCTCATCCGGTCGCTGCGGCTCAGGCAAGGGTGAAAGGGTGGGGTAAGAGCCCACCGCGGTGGTGGCGACATCACCGGCAGGGTAAGCGTCGCCCGGTGCAAGGCCAAATAGGAAGAGCCGCGCGGGGCGCTTTAAGGCGTTTCGTGCACCGACCGGCCCGGTCGAGATCTTCGGGTAGGCCGCTTGAGGTTCGAGGCAACTCGAATCCCAGAGAAATGATCATCGCCGTTCGAGTGAGCGAACTCGAGCGGACACAGAATCCGGCTTATAGGCCTTCACATTTGCGCCTTTCTTTTGGCGCCGGGTTCTTCCGCGACCGTCTTAAATTGCCTTGGTCGAGGTCGGGGTACTCAGTATGCCAATCGTTCCCTTGACCCTTCGTTGAAAAGAGTGATACGATCAAAAATCTTTCTCATTGATTTTTAAGGTATTTTTTGATTGACGCCAGCTTCAAACATCTCTCAATCTCGTGGCGAGCGTGGCGAGGAGGACACTCACATGAAACTCACCGGAGCCGAGATCTTCATCGAATGTCTGAAGCGGGAAGGAGTCAAGACCGTTTTTGCGCTTCCTGGGGGCGTGGTCTTGAAGATCTTCGACATGCTTCATCAGCAAAAGGACATCGAGGTGGTTCTCACGCGTCATGAGCAGGGAGCCGGTCATATGGCCGAAGGCTATGCCAAAGCGACCGGCAAAGCGGGCGTCTGTCTGGTGACGTCCGGGCCCGGAATGACCAACGTGATTACGGCGTTGGCGGACGCCTACATGGATTCCGTGCCGGTGGTCTGTTTCAGCGGCCAGGTGCCGACGAGCCTAATCGGAAACGATGCGTTTCAGGAAGCGGACAATATCGGCTTGAGCAGGCCCTGCACGAAATACAATTTTCTGGTCAAAGACGTCAATGATTTGGCTCGGACGATCAAAGAAGCGTTTTATATCGCGACGACCGGCCGGCCCGGACCGGTGTTGGTCGATATTCCGAAGGACGTGTCGCAAAACCAGGCCGAGTTCGTCTATCCGACATCCGTCTCCATTCGCGGATACAACCCGACCTATGAAGGCAATAAATGGCAGATTAAGCAGGCGGCCGAGGCGATCGCCAAGGCGAAGAAGCCGGTGCTGTACGTGGGCGGGGGCGTCGTCTTTTCCGGTGCCTCCCAGGAGTTGCTCGAATTGGCCGAGCTGACGCAAATCCCGGTCGATATGACCCTCATGGGGCTCGGCGTGTTCCCGGGGGAGCATCCGTTGTCGCTGGGGATGCTGGGGATGCACGGGACCTACTGCGCCAATATGGCCATCCATTACTCCGATCTGGTCATCGCCGTCGGGGCGCGGTTTGACGATCGCGTGACGGGTAAAGTGTCGGAATTCTGTCCGCACGCGAAGGTCATTCACATCGATATTGATCCGACGTCGATTCGGAAAAACATTCACGTCGACATTCCGATCGTGGGAGATTGCAAGGCCGTGCTGCGCGAGTTGAATCAAATTCTCCGTGCAACAGTTAACGGGGATCAGAAAGAGCTTCGGAAGCCCTGGTGGGATCAAATTCATCAATGGCAGAAGATGCACCCGTTGACCTATCACCAGGAACAGGACGGACCGATCAAGCCGCAGCACGTCGTCAAACGCCTCTATGAACTGACGAAGGATCGAGATCCGATCGTCTCGACCGACGTGGGCCAGCACCAAATGTGGGCGGCGCAATATTTCAAATTGGCGAAGCCGAACCGGTGGCTGACGTCCGGCGGGCTTGGAACTATGGGCTTCGGATTTCCCGCGGCCATGGGGGCGCAGGCGGCGTTCCGTGATCGGCTGGTTCTCTGTATCGCGGGGGACGGCAGCGTTCAGATGAATATGCAGGAAATGGCGACCGCAGTGGTCAGCAAATTGCCGGTGAAGATCGTCGTACTGAACAACCGCTTTCACGGGATGGTGCGGCAGTGGCAGGACCTCTTCTACAACGGGCGGTACGCGTCGAGTTATTTGGGCGGCACGCCGGACTTCGTCAAGCTGGCCGAGGCCTATGGCGCGGTCGGGCTGCGGGCCGAGAACCTGGCGGATCTTGACAGGGTGTTGAAAGCGGCTCTGGAAACGGACGGGCCCGTCATCGTGGATGTGCCGACCTACCCGTATGAGAACTGTTACCCGATGATTCCGGCGGGAGGCTGCAATCACGAAATGATTCTCGAGGATCCTCCGGAATTGAAGAAGAAACAGACCGGTGCCGGGAAGGCGGTGCCGGAAGACAAGGATACGGTGTTAACGGCGTAAAAATTAGGATGTAGGGAAGGCTCGGAGGCATCGACGCCGGATGACCGCACTTCGGTGTCTGGCTCGGTGGTCTCGGCGCCTAGGAATATGGAACACATCATTTCCGTTACGGTTGAGAACAAATTCGGGGTGCTTTCACGGGTTGCGGGTCTGTTCAGTGGTCGGGGCTTCAATATCGAAAGTCTCTCCGTTGCCCCCACCCTTGATCCGTCGATGTCGCAGATGACGTTGGTGACATCGGGCGACG
>JAIWOH010000049.1 GCA_020216985.1 Nitrospira sp. | reverse complement strand
ATCGAATTATCGAGCAGATCGTCAAGCAACTGAATAAGCTGATCGACGTCATCAAAGTCGTGGATTTGAACGAAACCGAATTCGTCGCGCGGGAAACGGCTCTGATCAAGGTGCATACCAAGGATGACGATCGGGCGGAGGCGCTCAGGATCGTCGACATTTTTCGAGCCAACGTCATCGACTCGTCCCCCAACACCTATACGATCGAAGTGTCGGGTGATCCCAGGAAGATCGAAGCGATCATCAATTTACTGCAGCCGTTGGGAATCAAGGAATTGGTTCGAACGGGGCGGGTTGCCGTCGCCCGTGAGCCGATCAGACCCGCCGTCGTACAGGCCAAAAAAGCCGCGCGCGAATAAGGCGTGTCGCCGTGCCAGATCAAGCCGGAGGAGACCACGCGACGTCTTTAGTGAAGGAGCTGAAACATGAAGATTTATTACGACCAGGACGCGGACATTCATCACATTCGTAACAAGGCCGTAGCTGTCATCGGGTACGGCAGTCAAGGCCATGCGCACGCTCTGAACCTTAAAGAGAGCGGTGTGAGCGTGGTCGTCGGGTTGCGTGAAGGAGCGTCATGGAAAAAGGCGGAGCAGAGCGGTCTGAAGGTCATGCCGGTAGCGGATGCCGTCAAGGCGTCCGATGTCGTGATGATTCTTGCGCCGGATGAAGTCCAGTCAACGATCTATCGGCAGGATGTGGCTCCCAACCTCAAGACCGGCTCATATCTGGCGTTCGGGCATGGGTTCAACATCCATTTCGGCCAGATCGTTCCGCCGGCTTCCATTAACGTGTTTATGGTGGCGCCGAAAGGGCCAGGCCATCTTGTGCGATCCGAGTATACGAAAGGCAGCGGGGTTCCGTGCCTGCTCGCCATTCATCAGGATCCCAGTGGTACAACCAGGCAGGTCGGGTTGGCTTATGCCAGCGCCATCGGCGGAGGCCGAGCCGGTGTCATTGAGACGACTTTTCGCGAGGAGACCGAGACGGACTTGTTCGGCGAGCAAGCCGTGTTGTGCGGGGGACTCACGTCCTTGATTCAGGCTGGCTATGAAACGCTCGTCGAAGCCGGATATTCGCCGGAGATGGCCTATTTTGAATGTCTGCACGAGGTCAAGCTTATCGTGGATTTGATCTATCAGGGCGGCATCGCCAACATGAGGTATTCGATCAGCACCACGGCCAAGTACGGGGACGTGACGCGCGGCCCCCGGATCGTGACCGAACAAACCAAGCTCGAAATGAAGAAAATCTTGGGGGAGATTCAAAGCGGTCGGTTTGCGAGAGAATGGGTCTTGGAAAATCAGGCGAATCGTCCCGTGTACAACGCCCTTTTGGCCAAGGGTGAAGCGCACCCCATCGAGGCCGTGGGCGCCAAACTGCGGGCCATGATGCCGTGGCTCAAGAAAGATCAGTTGGTTGACCGAACGAAGAATTAAGCGGACAATCGACCCGATGGTTCGGTTGACTTCGAGGAGACGTTTTCGGTGATGGTTCTTCAGGCAAAAAGTCGTCGTAGGAACGTTGGAAGTGCCTGAGCCGTCTCAGGATGATCAAGACGGCGACGACAGGATTTTCTTGGCGGTGGAGGAGGTGGCGTGATCGATCGGGCGGTTGGTCTTCCGGTCGCGAAGGAAGGCATGCCTTTCATTGCTGTTCCGGCAGGCGTGGCGCTGTTGGCTGGCTGGATGGGATGGGTCGTAGTGGCGGTGATGGCGGGGCTGGCGACGGCGTTCGTCGCCTGGTTTTTTAGAAATCCGGCGAGAGTGATTCCCCAGGACACGCACCTTGTCGTTGCGCCGGGAGATGGCAAGGTGATCGCCATCGAAGAGGAATTCGAGCCCCGCTATCTCAAAGAGCGCGCGCTGCGTGTGACGATTTTTTTGAACGTGTTCAATGTGCACATCAATCGCATCCCCTGCGACGGAGTTATTGAAGATGTACAATATCAACCGGGGGCGTTCTTAGTCGCCAGCAGGCCGGACGCCACGCTGAGAAACGAGCAGAACGCGTTGATGATTCGCACGGTGGAAGGGTTTAAAGTCTTGTGCGTGCAGGTCGCAGGCTTGATTGCCAGGCGCATCGTCTGTTGGGCTTCCCCTCGAGATCAGGCCGTGCGGGGGGAACGGTTCGGGTTGATTCGGTTCGGATCGCGGATGGACACCTTTCTTCCGATCGGGACGCGCCTTCGGGTCACCGTCGGAGACAAGGTGAAAGGCGGGGAAACCATATTAGGAGAACTGCAATGAAGTCCGCTGGATTAAGACACTCTTTCGGCAAGGACGGCAAGCGGCGCAAGGCGGCCATGCATTTGATCCCGAATCTGTTTACGACCGGCAACTTGTTCTGCGGCGTGTACGCGATTCTGCTGGTTTTTAATGCGGAGTACTTGGCGGCGGCCGTCGCCATTCTTGTCGCCATGGTGTTCGACGTGCTCGACGGCAAGTCGGCTCGGTTGACCAACAGCACGAGCCATTTCGGGCTGGAATATGATTCATTGTCCGACGTCGTCTCGTTCGGAGTAGCTCCGGGGTTCCTCATCTATTCCTGGGCGTTGAGCGGGCAGGGCACCCTTGGAGTGGCCGTCATGTTTGCTTACGTGGCGATGGGGGCGGTGCGCTTGGCTCGGTTTAACTCGACGGTGGCGTTGTCCGATGGAAAGTATTTCACCGGCTTGGCCATTCCTGCTGCGGCGGGAGTCGTCGCCTCGTTGGTCGTCTTCGATCATTATGCGCTTCGAATGGGTCCGGAAACCAAGTCGATTGTCGTGTTGATCGTGACGCTGATGCTGGCGTTTCTCATGGTCAGCACCATCAAGTATCGCAGTTTCAAGGACCTCAAATTCAGAGGCCCTCAGCAAATCACCTATCTCGTGTGGGGGATTCTCGGGCTGATGATGGTGACGGCGTGGCCGCCGGTCATGTTGTTCGTGGTCTTTGCGGGGTACGCGTTGTTGGGGCCGGTCGAGAAGTTAGTCGGATTGGTTGTGAGGACGGCCGGTAAGAAAGGAGTTACCAAAACCGAACTGCCGGCGCCGGAACCGAAGGTGTGAGGGGATACCGGTAGGAGAGAAAAGGGGAGAAAACGTTGTCCCGTAAATGGCAGTGACGAGGAGTAGTAGGCGGGCCATGTCGTCCAAGAGAGTTGGCGGATGGTGCAAGCCAATCGACACATCGCCGAACTCGCCTCCGAGCCAGAATCCGTGAACTTCGAGTAGCGGATTCCGCCCGGCCCCCGTGACGGGCTGCTAATGAAGGGCGCCGATCAGGGAGCTGATCGGCGCCGAAACAGGGTGGTACCACGGAGCGCGTAACGCCTTCGTCCCTGACCAACGAAGAGGGGCGAAGGCATTTTTATTTGACGGCTCGATGCGTCCGACCGGCGGAGAAGCACGCACCGGTCGGAAAACAAGCCGTCGATCGATGGCAATGGGGGTGGCACGATGACGCGCATGATACGCATATTCGATACGACGTTGCGGGACGGCGAGCAATCGCCAGGCGCCAGCATGAACGTGGAAGAAAAATTGATGGTGGCCAAGCAACTGGCCCGTCTGGGAGTCGATGTGATCGAAGCCGGCTTCGCGTACAGCTCTCCCGGCGATTTCGAGGCGGTGCGGCGGATTGCACAGGAGGTCGAGGGGCCGATCATCTGCAGCCTGGCCCGCGCCCGTTCGGAAGACATCGATCGGGCATGGGAGGCGTTGAAGGGGGCGCCGAGGGCGCGCATCCATACGTTTTTGTCGACCTCCGACATCCACCTCAAATACCAGTTTCGGATGACACGTGAGGAAGCCAAGAAGCGAGCGGTGGAAATGGTCCAGCGGGCGAGGAGCTACGTCGATGATGTGGAATTTTCGCCCATGGACGCCAGCCGGTCCGATCCGGCCTACTTGTACGAAGTCATCGAGGCGGTCATCGCGGCGGGAGCCGGGACGGTCAATATCCCCGACACGGTGGGATATGCGATTCCGCAGGAATTCGGAGCGTTGATCAAAGGAATCTGTGAGAAGGTGCCCAACGCCAAGCAGGCGGTCATCTCCGTCCATTGCCACAACGACCTGGGTCTTGCCGTGGCCAACAGTCTGGCGGCCGTCGTCAACGGAGCGGGGCAGGTGGAATGTACGATCAACGGGATCGGAGAACGGGCAGGCAATACAGCGTTGGAAGAGATCGTTATGGGACTCCGCACGAGAAGGGATTTCTACCAGGCCGACACCAGGATCAAGACGGAGGAGATCGCCAAGACCAGCCGTCTGGTCAGCAAGATTACCGGTATGGTGGTGCAGCCGAACAAGGCTGTCGTCGGAGCCAATGCGTTCGCGCACAGTTCGGGCATTCATCAAGACGGGTTGCTCAAGGAGAAAACCACCTACGAAATCATGCGGCCGGAATCGATCGGTCTTGTCGAGAGCCGGATGGTGATGGGCAAGCTTTCTGGACGGCACGCCTTTCGGCAGCGATTGGAGGAATTGGGCTATCGCCTGAGCGACGAGGAAATCAACCGCGCGTTTGAGCGGTTCAAACGACTCGCCGATCAAAAGAAGGAGATTTACGAGGAAGACCTTGAGGCGATTGTCTCTGAAGAACTGGCCAAGATGGGGGAGCGGATCGTGCTTAAGTCGTTTCACTTGGAGACCGGCACCGATCGAATTCCCACGGCGACGGTTGAACTGGAGATCGACGGCCGGCCGGTGAAACAGTCCGGAACCGGCGACGGACCGGTGGATGCCGTGTATCGAACCATCGCGACCATGACTCAGACGAAAAGCACGTTGGTGATGTTCGCGGTCAACGCGCTCACCAGTGGGGCGGACGCCCAGGGCGAGGTCTCGGTGCGGCTTCAAGAGAATAGGCAGACCGTGTCTGGTCACGGCTCAGATACCGATATCATCGTGGCTGCGGCCCGGGCCTATCTGAACGCATTGAATCGGCTGGCCTGTTTGACGCCTAAACAGGCGGATGACGAGCAGAAGGCCCGCTTGATTTGACTGAGCGGCCGGACTAGAGTGACGGCCGTTTTGCGTTTTGATTGACCGAAACGGTTTCAGAGGCGGCTTCTGTTTTTTATGATCAAGAAGACCCTTGCGGAGTGTCGGGAGTTCTTGGCCGGAGATCATACGGTGCTCCGGGAGCTGCTGCATCCCGCAAAAGAGAATCTGTCGCTTCGGTACAGTCTGGCTCACGGCCGGTTGGGGGTCGGCAGGCGGTCGAAGCTGCACGTCCTGTCCTCTTCGGAGGTGTACTACTTCATCGCGGGGGAGGGCCGCTTCACGATTGATTCGGAGGCCCGTTCGGTTCAGGCCGGATCGGTCGTCTACGTGCCGCCGGGGGGCAGGCAGTTGCTGGAAAATATCGGCACGGAGGATATCGAGTTTCTTTGTCTGGTCGATCCCGCCTGGAGGATTGAGGATGAAACCATACTGGAATAGGGACGAGTCATCGCAATTGGTCATTCTGAAGAAGGAGTGCGCGACGTGAAAGCGAAGATTGCAGTGCTGGCCGGCGACGGTGTGGGGCGGGAAATTGTTCCGGAGGCGGTGAAAGTTCTCAAGGCGATCGGGGAGGCCTATCACCATTCCTTTGAGTTTGTGTCGGCCGATATCGGCGGCCAGGCGATCGACAAGACGGGGGTCCCCTTGCCGGATGAGACGTTGTCGCTTGCGAAACAAAGCGACGCCGTGTTGTTGGGAGCCGTCGGAGGACCCAAGTGGGAGGGGCTTGAGTATGCCCGCAGGCCGGAGCGTGCGTTGCTCGGTATTCGTGAAGCGTTGGGGTTGTACGCCAATCTTCGTCCCGCCAAGGTCTATCCCAGCCTCGCGGATGCCTCGTCGCTGAAACGCGACGTCGTCGAGGGAATCGATATCCTCGTGGTTCGAGAACTCACGGGCGGCATTTATTTCGGTAAGCCCAAGGGCATCGAGCGATTACCGAACGGAGAAGAGCGCGGCATCAATACGGAAATCTATACGACCGAAGAAGTCAGGCGCATCGCAAAAGTGGCGTTTGAGGCGGCGCGGAAACGCCGCAAGAAAGTGACGTCGGTGGACAAGGCGAACGTCTTGGAGTCCTCGGAATTATGGCGAAAGGTGGTCACCGGCGTGCATAAGGAATATCCGGACGTCGAGTTGACCCACATGTACGTGGACAACGCCGCCATGCAATTGGTGCGCAATCCCAGACAATTCGACGTGCTTCTTTGCAACAATATGTTCGGCGACATCCTGAGCGACGAGGCCGCGATGCTGACCGGTTCGATCGGGATGCTACCGTCCGCAAGTCTGGGCGCAGCGGTCGGCCTGTTCGAGCCCATCCACGGCAGCGCTCCGGACATCGCCGGTAAGAACATCGCCAATCCGATCGCGACGATCGCATCGGCCGCCATGATGTTGTCCTATGCGTTGCGTCTTGATAAAGAGGCCGATGCCATTGAGCGAGCGATTGTGAAGACGCTCGATCTGGGGTATCGGACCAGGGACATCCAAAGTCCCGGCGCCAAGATCGTTGGGACGACCGAGATGGGGGATGTCATCCTTCGCAATTTGAGCTAGCGCGATCGCGGATTGAGATGCCAATGGCCGTGGAGTTATGGACCATTCGGACCCTCGCCGGGACCGGAGAACCCGCCTATGGGGGAGACGGTGGTCCCGCGCGCCTCGCCTCCTTGAATGAGCCGAAGGGAGTGTGGGCGGATGCTATCGGGAACATCCTGATCGCCGATTCTGAAAACCATGTCGTGCGGCGGATCGATCGAGACACCGGCCTGATCACGACGATCGCCGGTGTTGCCGATATGGCCGATAGGGATAGGGAAGGAGCGGCGCGAGACACCGGTCTCGATGAAGAAACCTGCCGTTCGCCGGAGGAAGACCCCTTCGCCGAGGGGGGAACAGCTTCAGCGAACTATCGGCAGCAGACGGACATAAGCGGAACGATCCGGTACGTTGTGGCGAGAACGACGGCGCCGAGTCGATTCGGCGGCGACGGCGGACCGGCCCTGCGCGCCCGGTTGAATTTTCCAACGGCGGTTATCGCGGACGCCGGAGGGAACGTGTACATTGCCGATACGTTGAACCATCGCATCCGTTTGGTTGACGCTGCCGACGGGATGATCACGACGATCGCCGGGCTGGGCCGGCCTCGATATTGCGGCGACGGCGGCCCCGCCGTCGCCGCGGGACTCAATGAACCGGCCGCCTTGGCCTTGGACGGGAGAGGGGTGTTATACGTGGCCGACCAAGGCAACCACCGAGTTCGAGCGGTCGATCTGAAAACCGGGTTGATCCGCACGGTGGCGGGGAATGGGACGGCTTTGTACAATGGAGACGAGAGACCCGCCACGGAAGCCGCTCTGGCCGGGCCGAGCGGGTTGGTTTGTGCCGATGATGGCACGCTCTTCATCGCCGATACCTTCAACGGCAGGATTCGCGCAGTCGATCCTACGACGGGCATGATCCGAACGGTAGTGGGTGATGGCGGCGAATATCGATACGAGGGTGAGCATGAACCGCTCTCGGTCAGCTTGTCGAGGCCGGTCGGCATTGCGGCGGACGGGGATGGCAATTTGTTCATTACGGATTCCGACAACCACTTGGTGCGCCGATGGAACCGGGCGACGGGCAAGATCGAGCGAATGGCCGGAGTGGGAATCTCGACTTTCTCCGGCGACGGCGGATCGGCTTTGCAGGCAAGCCTGAACTATCCGTTCGGCATCGCGGTCGATCACAATGGACGGGTGGTGGTCGCCGATACGTTCAACCATCGGATACGAGCACTGACACTCTGATATAAACAAAGAAGGGCTCCATGCTGAAAAACAAACCCGCATACGTGATGGCGATCCTTGGGGCGACCGGCGCGGTAGGAAAAGAAACGCTGGAGATTCTGGAAGAGCGAAAATTTCCTCTGGAGTCGCTCCGGCTCTTCGCGTCCCGGCGGTCGGCCGGCGAGACGTTGTCGTGCCAGGGCAAGGAGTGGAAAGTCGAGGAACTGACGCCCGAGTCGTCTTTCGCCGACGTCGATCTTGCGCTGATCTCGGCGACCGACGCGGTCAGTCGCGAATACGGCCAAAAGCTCGGCGCCGCCGGTGTCGTGGTGATCGACGACAGCGCCGTGTTTCGAATGGATCCGGACGTTCCATTGGTCGTGCCCGAAGTCAACGCCCGCGCGTTGGAAGCGATGCCGCGAGGCATTGTGTCGATCCCAAACTGCACCACGACCCCCCTGGTGATGGCGCTGAAACCGATTCATGATGCCGTGGGCGTCAAGCGCGTGGTGGTGACGACGTTTCAGTCCGTCTCGGGGACCGGTGCCGCGGCGATGGACGAGCTGATGGATCAAACCAAGGCGTTGTTGGCCTTTCGAGAAGTGGAAACGAAGGTGTATCCCCATCAGATCGCCTTCAACTTGCTGCCTCAGATCGGTTCGTTCAACGACGGCGGCGACTGTTCGGAAGAAGTGAAGATCGTGATGGAAACCAGAAAAATTCTCGGAGCGCCGTCGCTCCGCGTAACGGCGACGACCGTGCGAGTGCCGGTGCTGCGTTGCCACTCCGAAGCGATCAACGTCGAGTTGGAGAAACCGTTGAGCGCCAACGAGGCGAGGGCCCTGTTGGCCGCCATGCCGGGTGTGGTCGTCTTTGACGATCCGGGGAAGAAACTTTACCCGATGCCGCTGGACGCCACGGGAAAAGACGAGGTGTATATCGGTCGAGTGCGAGAAGATCGCTCGATTGAGAACGGGCTCAATCTCTGGGTCGTGTCGGACAATCTTCGAAAGGGAGCGGCGCTGAACGCCATTCAAATCGCCGAATGCCTGATTCGGTGATAAAAGGCGGGAACGGCCGCTGAAGGCTCAGCTCGGCCTTGTGGAAGAGCAAGATAGCTCGGTGTGCGGGGGGATGACGGTGAAATCATCATGATGAGCGCGCCGAGGCCGTGGCTGTCTTCAAGGAGGGATGACGCGTGCCGCCTGAGATGCCTGAATGGACGGCGATCGGCAAGCTGATGATCGGGATCGGCCTCCTGATCGTGGGGGTCGGCGTGCTCTTTGTCGTCGTCGATCGCATTGCCGGGCTTGGAGGCCTGTTCGGTTGGTTCGGCAAATTACCCGGTGACATCTCGTATAAGCGCGAGAATTTCAGTTTTTATTTCCCCCTGGGTACCAGCATCGTCTTGAGCGTGGTTTTGAGCCTGTTGTTCTACGTCCTGGGATGGCTCTTCCGGCGATGAAACAACCGTTTCGATCGTGCTTGATCGGCGTTGTCGGGCTGGCCGCGGGGGCGCTGGATATGGCGGCTTCTTCGGCCTATGCCGCGCCAGCGATCCGTGTGTTGCTGGCGGCGGAGATCCGGCAGCTCGAAGTGCGCACGACCCCTCTGTTGTGGGTGACGGATGAGCGCGGCATGGCACGGTCCTATCACAACGCAAGGATTCGCATCGAGAGACGCGGTGCTGCGTTGTTCGTCAACGGAACCCGCGTCGATGGTGAACAGGTGACCTTGCGCGCGGGGAAACAGAATCTGGCGATCTGGTTGCCGCAGCAGGGCGAGCATGACGCCAAGACATCCTCCCGTTCTGCCGCCCGTCCTGCCGATGGGCCCCCGGCGTGGCAAATCAGGGGGCTGGTGCAGGTGATCGGTCGTGGGAACGGGCTGCTCGTCGTCAATCACGTCGACCTCGAAGAGTACGTCAAAGGAGTTCTTCCCGGAGAAGTCAATTCCTCGTGGCATCCTGAAATGCTCAAGGCGCAGGCCGTCGCGGCCAGAACCTATGCGCTGTATCACCATATGCTGAGCGGTTCGCGCGATTATGATGTGGTGGCCGGCACGCAGGATCAAGTGTATCGAGGTCGCCGAGGCGTCGACGCACGAGTCGAACAGGCGGTCGATTCCACGAAGGGAGAAGTCGTCACCTACGAAGATGCGCCGATCTACGCGGCCTTTTCTTCGACGGCCGCCGGCCTCACGGAAGACGCCGCGGTCGTCTGGTCGAAGGACCTGC
>JAIWOH010000048.1 GCA_020216985.1 Nitrospira sp. | reverse complement strand
CGTATTTGAAGGGTGTCGAATGCCCGTTCGACCTTGAGTCTCCGTATTTTCAATGGAAAGCCTCGTTCAAGGTCGAAACGTTGGAGCAGAATCTGCGCCGGCAGGGCTTCGATGTCGGGGCGATCGTCACGTTGGCGCCCCTCTCCTACAGCCGTTCGGGCCGCGTGGCTACGCTGCGGATCGTCCATTCCAAAGGCGAACTGATCCTGCGTGGAGAGGAGCTTCGCAAGGCCGTAGGCTATACGGTTGTGCCCAGCACGCAGTTCACCGTCGATTCGTTCGGCGAGGAGATCGTCCTCTCCGGCTACGGCGCCGGTCACGCGGTCGGTCTTTGCCAATGGGGGGCCAAGGAACTGGCTGAATTGGGCTATTCGTACTCCAGCATCCTCCGTTACTACTATCCGGGAACGGAATTGCGTAATGCGTCATTGACCAAGGCTCCCCCGCTCCCTCCGCTTGTGGCGACGCCCGCTTTTTGATGCGACTCTCAGAATTCGATTTTCCGTTCGACCCGTCGCTCATCGCGTCACAACCCGTCGTTCCACGCGATCGCGCGCGGTTGCTGGTGCTTGATCGACAAACCGGCCGATTATCCCATCGCCACGTCGCCGATCTTCCGTCCTTGCTTGATCCCGGCGATCTGTTGGTCGTGAACGATACGAAGGTCCTGCCGGCCAGGATGCGGGGTAAAAAACTGCCGACCGGCACGTCGGTCGAAGTGTTGTTCGTCAAGGATCTCGGCGGCAACGTGTGGGAGGTGATGATCAAGGGGACGTTCCGCGTCGGGCAGGTGATAGAGTTTGATCGAGAAGTCCGGGCGACGGTTCTGAAGCGCGATGCCGCGGGTACTGCTGTGAAGGTGGAGAGTCCGATTCCCGTCGTTCACCTGTTGGGAGCATGCGGTGAAATGCCGATCCCTCCCTATATCAAACGGCGTCCCGGGATCGAGGACCATGGCTGGTATCAAACGGTCTTTGCCGCTCACCAGGGCGCGATTGCGGCTCCGACGGCCGGTTTGCACTTTACGGAGGACCTGCTCACCCGTTTGGCCGAGCGGGCCATTCGCGTGGTGACGGTCACACTGCACGTCGGCCCGGGGACCTTCAAACCCGTCGTGACGGAGCGAATTGAAGATCATCGGATGGATGGAGAGGTATTCAAGCTAGGCGAGAAAGCCGCCGAGGCCGTCATGCAGGCGAAACAAGCCGGTCGGCGGGTCGTGGCGGTCGGCACGACCGTGGTACGGACATTGGAGACCGTTGCACAGGAACAGGGAGCGATCATTCCCACCGAGGGAGAAAGCCGCCTGTTTATCACGCCGGGCTTTCAATTCCGGACCGTCGACGCGCTCATGACCAATTTTCACCTTCCGAAGACCACTCTGCTTATGTTGGTCTCGGCCTTTGCCGGCGTCGAATCGGTTCGCCGCGCCTACGAAGAGGCGGTCAAGGAACGGTATCGTTTCTACAGCTACGGCGACGCGATGTTGATTCTTTAGCCGACAATGATGGGCGGCGGTCCGTATCGTGGCGGAGCAAGAGCGTGACGTGCGGTGAGCGGCGGGAAGAACCGAGGGAAGGGCCGATGTTGGCAGGAGGCGAGCAGGGCACTTCCTTGTTTGTCAGGAGAGCGAGTCAGACCGGTCTTGTTCCCGCAGCGGCTAGAGCAGTTCTCGGCGGATTTTGACCGGGATCTTGGCCTTAAGGGCATCCTGATACGCCGACAACGCGCGCTGTTGTTTCTGCAACAGCATGTCTTGCACGGCGCGGTCTCTGCCTCCTAGGAAGTCGGGAGTCTCGGCGCCTTGGGCTCGCGTTGTCAAGGCTTGTCCTTCCGTCAGCTCGGCAGGAGTAAGGGCGACGGAGTTGCGGACGACCATCCTCGCCTTGCCGGCCAAGAGTTCCTGCTTCTGGGCGGCCTCGAAGGCCGCTGGGGTCCAGTGATTGGCTGCGAGGAGGCGACGATAGAGATCGGGATCGAACGCCCCGTTTTTTTGGAAATCGGGAATTTGCAGGATCATTTCGCGAAGGTCCGTGTCCGACACGGTAATGCCCATCTCCTGAGCGGCGATCACCCACAGCCGATTCTCCACCAGTTGATCGATCACCAATTGTTTGAAGGTTTCGTCGTTTAAGTCTCCGCCGCCTCTTTCTTTGTACGCGCGGTACATCAGCTCATAGGCGCGCCGGAATTCGTCGCGCGAGACAGTCAGGTCTCCGACCGTCGCGACGGCGTTGGTCGATTGCTCGCCGAACCCCCACCATCCCATGGTGATGACGAACGCGATGGCCAAAATGCCCATGATCGATTTGAGAAGCCACGGATAGTTGTGGGCGGCGTCGCGTATGGTCTTAATCATTTCAAACCTCTTTCGTTCAGGACCGAAAAAACCATTGTACTTGCGCGGCGGGCATCAAGACAAGACGACAAAAAAGAGGGAAGGAAGCGAACGATGGAAACGTGCCGATGTCGGGATCTTTCAGATAATTTGGGTGAATCCAGAAGAGAAAGGGCCGCCGAGAGCGGTATCGTCGCTCTTCTCGGTTCGGAATCCGATCATGCAATCGGCATAGGAACAAGCCGCTTGGACCGAAAGAACGGTCTTTGTTTGTGCGGGATGGCGGTTTTTGTTATATTGCCCATAGTTTAAAGGAGATTCCTTGACAGGCGAGGGGCTGACCTCCCAGTTTCCGGAACAGGCGGTCTATCCGAAGGCCCACGTTCTGAACCGGTTCATTGCCAAGCTCATCGATCTGTTCATCGTCGCCGCCGCAAATGAAATGGCTTCGCCGGTCGGATTTCTTTCGGGCTTGGCCTACCTTTTGATTGCGGACGGCTTTGCGGGCGGGAAGAGTATCGGCAAGCGGTTGGTCGGCCTCGAAACCATTCGAGTGGACGGTCGAAGTCCCGTCGGGTTCAAAGAATCGATCGTTCGAAACTTGCCGTTGGGCTGCGCGCAGATTGCGTTTGCGATTCCATGGGTAGGATGGCTCGCGTCGTTGGCGATCGTGGCGTTTGAAAGCCTGTTGATTATCGGGAACGAGCAAGGCCGCCGCCTCGGCGACGAGGTGGCGCGAACGCAGGTGTTGGATGCCGGGCGATTGACGGTCCCGGAATGACGATTCAGATTCAAAAATGGTGATGGTGCGGGCTCGGCGCCGGATCACCCGGCCGAGATGAAGGGAGAAACGCCGTGGGGTTTCCAGAAGACGTATTCGGGTGGTTCTCTGACGATCTGGCGATCGATTTGGGCACTGCGACCACGTTGGTGTATGTGCGTGGGCGAGGCATCGTGCTCAATGAGCCGTCCGTGGTGGCGGTGGAAAAAAAGACCGAAAAAGTCTTGGCCGTCGGGGCCGACGCGAAGAAGATGTTGGGACGGACGCCGGGCAACATCGTCGCCGTGCGCCCCATGAAGGAAGGCGTGATCGCCGACTTCGAGATGGCCGAGCAGATGCTCAAACATTTCATCCGCAAATCCCACAATCGCAGCGCCTTCGTTCGTCCGAGGATCATCATCGGGGTTCCGTCCCGCATTACCCAAGTCGAGCAACGGGCGGTGCGCGACTCGGCCGAACTGGCCGGCGCGCGGGAAGTCTATCTTATCGAAGAGCCGGTCGCCGCGGCGATCGGCTCGGGCCTGCCGATCACGGAGCCGTCCGGAAACATGGTCGTCGACGTCGGCGGAGGGACGACGGATATCGCGGTGATCTCGCTCGGCGGCATCGTCTACAGCGAGTCGGTGAAGGTGGCGGGCGATCGGATGGACGAAGCCATCATGAATTACATCAAAAAGAAGTACAATCTGCTTATCGGGGAGCACATGGCGGAGCGGATCAAATTCGAGATCGGCTCCGCCTATCCGTTTGAAGAGCGAAAGACCATGATGATCAAGGGCCGCGATTTGATTTCAGGCATCCCACGTACCCTGGTCATCGACGATGCCGAGGTTCGAGAAGCTCTTCACGAGCCGATTACGACGATCGTCAACGCCATCAAAATCGCGTTAGAGAACACTCCGCCCGAGTTGGCGGGGGACATTATCGATCGCGGGATCGTCTTGACGGGGGGAGGGTCGCTCCTGAAAGGAATGGATACGCGGTTCCGTGAAGAGACGAATTTACCGATCATTACGGTGGATGATCCTCTGACGTCCGTGGTGTTGGGAGTCGGAAAAATTTTGGATGAGTTGGATCTCCTCCGAAAGGTGTCGGTTATGTCTCAGGCCAACAATCTCCGGTAAGGTTCCATCCCGCGATGCGGATGGTCAATTTTCGCGCACCCTACAACACGGGGCGGCTGGTCGTTCTCCTGGCCGTCGTGCTTTTGGTCGGTTTCCTTCTTTTGCCCACCCAATTCCAGGGCCTGTTCCAACGAGCCGGGAGTCCCGTCGGGTGGGTTGTGAGCTGGCCCCTCCGCGCCGTGGCCGGCGTCAGCGACGGCATCGCCGATTTGTGGGCCGGGTACGTCGCGTTGCGGACGGTGGAAGCCGAAAACAGGGAACTACGGAAAGAACTCGAATATCTCAAAGGACAGAACAGTCAACTTCGGGAAGCCGCCGCCGCGACCGACCGCCTCGCAGCCCTGTTGGATTTCAAGCAGCAAATCGGGGGGACAACGATCGCGGCGCAGGTGATCGGCCGTGATACGGGAAACTGGTATCGAACGATCATTTTGAACAAAGGGGAAGCGGACGGCCTCCGTCCGGACATGGGTGTGGTGACACCGGCCGGTGTCGTAGGGCGTATCGTCAAGACCACGAGCGCGACGTCGGTGGTGCTGCTGGTGACGGACCCCAACAACGCCATTGCGGGGTTGGTGCAGCGGACGAGGGATGAGGGGATTGTCGAAGGAACCTCCAACGGATCGGCGCGGCTGAAGTATATTCCCATGTTGTCGGATGCGCGGCCGGGCGACCGAGTCGTGACGTCCGGGCTTGTGGGAGGATTCCCCAAAGGGCTGGCCCTCGGAACCATCACCGCCATCCACAAAGAAGACGAGGGATTGTTTCTGTCGGCCGAGTTGGTTCCGGAAGTGGACGGCGAGCGTGTTGAAGAAGTGCTGGTGATTCAATCCCTGGCCGTTCCCGGCGAAGGGGACCGCCTCGGTGCTCCAAAGGTGAAGCCCAAATCATGAACGTGCTGGTGTGGTCCGCTCTCATCGCTCTGATGGTTCCCCTGCAATCCGTTTTGCTGCCTCATGTGAAGATTGCGGGTGTGACGCCGGACCTCGCATTGGTTGCAGCCTGTCTGGCCGGTTTATTGGGAGGCGAACTTCATGGGTTGTTGGTCGGTCTGACGCTGGGATGGGTCATGAGTCTGTTCTCGGCCATTGATCCCGTTGTGGCCATGGGGGTCAAGGGCGTCGTGGGATACATGGCCGGTTTCGCGGGACGTCACGTCGTGTATCTCTCGTGGCCGATGCTCACGCTGGGGATCTTTTTCTTGTCGTGCTCGGCGGGATCGGCGACGGCATCCTTGCTGACGCTCAACGGTCAGCAGGACCTGTGGTGGGCGCTTCGGACCGTCGTGCTGCCCCAAGGAGTTTTGGATGCGCTGGCGGGCGGTGCGCTCTACTGGGTCGCACGGAGTCGATTCAGCGTGGAGCGTTGGATGGCGGAATATCGGACGTAGGAGTCGTTCTCGTGCTGGGAAGCTATTCGGAAGCGGAGTACGGCGATTTCCAACGGCGGCTCATTCTTCTTCGGATAGGCTTGCTCTTGGTCGTGGCGCTGCTGGCGCTGCGCTTGTGGCATTTGCAGATCCGGGAAGGAGCCTACTACCGTGATCTCTCGGAGAACAACAGAACCAGACAAGTCTTGATGGAACCGGCCCGCGGGTTGATTTATGATCGGCATGGAGTGCTTCTGGCGAACAATGTTCCGAGCTTCAGTCTGTATGTTGTGTTGGATGAAGTGAAGAATCGGGAGGCGTTGATTGAAAAATTGTCCGATTTGCTGGAACTGGACCCGGCGTTCATTCGCAAGAAATTGGGGGGAAAGGGCGGAAAACTGCTGCCGCGCAAAATCAAGGATCGGTTGACGCTTCGCGACGCCGTGCTGATCGAGTCGCACCGCCTGGACCTGCCCGGCGTCATGATCCAGGTCGAATCGCAGCGAAACTATCCCGGTGGGGTGACCGCCTCTCATTTGTTGGGCTACGTGGGGGAGGTATCGGCCGAACAACTGGAGAAGCCGGAGTTTTCTGATCTTCATCAGGGCAGTATCGTCGGCCAATACGGGATCGAGAAGTCTTTTGACCGCTACATGCGCGGCCAAGCCGGGTCAAAACAAGTCGAGGTCGACGCCCACGGCCATGAAAAGAAGGCCGTCGTGGTGGAAAAACCCCAGGCGGGAAACGATCTCTACTTGACGATCGACGTACGGTTGCAGAAGTTTGCGGAAGAGCTGCTGGGTCGTGAGTACGGCGCCATCGTGGCCTTGGACCCGACCAACGGAGACATTTTGGCCATGGCCAGCCGTCCGGCCTTCGATCCGAACGTGCTCTCGCGCGAGCTGACTCCCAAACAATGGGTCGAAATCGTCCAGGACGAAGGACGACCTCTGAACAATCGCGCTTCTCAGGGACAGTACCCTCCGGGTTCCACGTTCAAAGTGCCGATGGCGGTGGCCGCGTTGGAGTCGAAAACCGTCTCGCCGTTCAGCACCGTGAGTTGCAACGGCGGCTACCAGTTCGGGAACCGGATTTTCCGCGATTGGAAAGCGACCGGACACGGAGCGGTCAATTTGCACAGCGCCCTCGTGCACTCGTGCGACGTGTACTTTTACACCGTCGGCCAACGTATGGGCATCGATCTGATGGCCGAATTCGGCAAGGAATTCGGGCTGGGACAAAGCACCGGCGTGGATTTGCCTTCCGAGCGGACCGGCATTATGCCGTCGACTGCGTGGAAAAAAAAGGTGAAGAAAGAACCGTGGCTGCCCGGCGAAACCATTTCCGTAGCGATCGGGCAGGGATACGTGACGGTGACGCCGCTGCAAATGGCCAACTTAATCGCCACCGTCGCCAATGATGGCGTCAATTATCGACCGCGCCTGGTGTTGGCGGTGATGGATCGGATTACCGGCAATTTGCAAGAGCTGCCGGCGGTTCCACGGGGAAAAATCAACGCGAAACCCGAAACGTTTCGCCTCATCAAAGAAGCGCTGGCCGATGTCGTCAAAGTCGGGACGGCCACGAGGGCGAAATCGTCCGTCGTGACGATCGGCGGGAAAACGGGGACGGCGCAGGTCGCGGCGCTTCGAACGGGGTCGCAGGAATCGATTCCCAAAAAGTTCCGCGATCATGCGTGGTTCATCGCCTTTGCTCCCGTCGAGTCGCCGAAGATCGCGGTCGCCGTGTTGGTCGAGCACATGGGGCACGGCGGATCCGCTGCGGCTCCCCTGGCGAAGGAAGTCATCGAGGCCTATTTCAAGCTGAATGAGGGGCAGTCGGCGGGCGCGACGGATGCTTCCGCCGCAGAGCGGGTTGGAGCGACCTCGGAGCCGCTATGATCGATCGTATGACGGAAGCGCGGGGCTTTGACGCCTTTGATCTCCGCTATATCGGGCTGATCGCGGCCATTTTGGGGATCGGCCTGCTTTCCATTCATAGCGTCACCCACGATCAAGAGGGCGGGATTGCGCCGTATTACTTGAAGCAGCTGGCATGGATCGGCGTCGGCACTCTGGCGTTCATCGTCATGTGGGCGTGGGATTATCACACCATCGCCCGTTTGGCGTATCCCGCGTACGCCATCGTGTTGTTTCTGCTCGTGTTCGTCCTTTTTGAGGGGCGGACGAGCAAAGGCGCGCAACGGTGGATCGCCCTGGGACCCTTCAGCTTTCAGCCCTCGGAGTTCGCCAAACTCGTCCTCATTCTGGTCTTGGCTCAGTATTATTCGAAAGCGCCCCGCGTCGGCTGGTTGCAGCGTGTGATCGTGCCCGGACTGCTGATGTTGCCGGGGCTGCTCTTGATTCTGAAGCAACCGGATTTGGGAAGCGGATTGAGTTTTGTCGCGGTCTACGCGGCGATGTTGCTGATGGTCGGCGTTCGCTCCCAGGCCCTTGGCATCGCGCTGCTGTTCTCCGTGATGTTGTTTCCCTTCGTGTGGGAAGGCGCTTGGGGAGCGTTGCATGATTATCAGCGGCAGCGCATCATGGCGTTCGTCGATCCGAGCTACGATCCGAGCGGCAAGGGGTATCACGCGTTGCAATCAAGGATTGCGATCGGGTCCGGCGAGTTGATGGGAAAAGGATTGTTCGGCGGCACGCAAAGCCAATTGAAGTTCTTGCCGGAGGGGCATACGGACTTCGTGTTCGCGGTGTACGCGGAAGAATGGGGGTTCGTCGGAGTGCTCGTTCTTCTGGCGTTGTTTGTATCGTTGATTTGGCTTTCGCTGGACATCGCGTCCAAGGCAAAGGACCAGCTCGGAGCGTTGTTGGCGGTGGGAATCGTCTCGATGCTGTGCTTCTGCATTGTGGTCAACATCGGGATGACGGCGGGCATGTTTCCGATCGTGGGGATCCCTTTGCCGCTGGTGAGTTACGGCGGCAGTGCCACGATCATGTCCATGGCGTCGCTGGGGCTTTTGTTGAACGTGAAACGGAGACGGTTGAGTCTGTTCTACTGATTTTTGATGAAGACACAAACGATGAATATTCAAGAAGGCCGAGCTGATCGCGCCGAACATGGGTGCCGACCGATCGGGCGCACGCCCGCGTCCGCCTTGTCTAGCGCGCCGGAGCCTTCGATTTCAAGGAGCATGCATGGGAACCGAAATTGCCATTAACGTCACGCGGGAGGAAACCCGCGTGGCGGTTCTTGACAACGGCGTGGTCACCGATTTGTTCGGCGATCGCGCGAAGCATAAAGACTTTGTCGGAAACATTTACAAGGGGCGCGTGGTCAAAGTGCTGCCCGGTATGCAGGCGGCGTTCGTCGATATCGGTCTTGAGAAGGCGGCCTTCATGCACGTGTCGGATCTTTCGCTGGATGCGGAGCCCGCGGATATGGTGGTCGAGGCGGAAGAAGATGAGAAAGACGCCGAGGTGCTCAGACCCAAACGCCAGAGCGCGAAGCCCATCGAAGAGTTGCTGAGCGAAGGCCAGGAGGTGATGGTTCAGATTTCCAAAGGGCCTATCGGCACTAAGGGATCGCGGGTGACGACGTACGTGTCGCTTCCGGGCCGCTACCTTGTGTTCATGCCGAACGTGGAGCACATCGGGGTGTCGCGCCGCATCGCGCGGGAAGAGGAGCGATCGAGGTTGAAGGACGTCATGCGACGAGTCCGCCGCCCCGGCTGCGGGTACATCGTGCGCACGGTCAGCGAAGGCGTCAAAGAGGATGAGTTGCGTTCGGACGTCGAGTTTCTCCACGTCCTTTGGCAGGACGTGCTGGCCAAGCGGGAACGGTTGGACGCGCCGGCCTTGCTGCACAGCGACTTAAGCCTCAGCTTCCGCGTCGTGAGGGATCTCTTCGGCAAGAAAGTGGACAAGCTCTGGATCGATTCTCGTGAAGAATACGACGCCATCCGGAATTTCGTTCAACGATTTTCCCCGGAACAAACCTCTCGGATCCACTTCTACGACAAGGAAGAGCCGCTGTTCGATCACTTGGGCGTCGAACAGGAAATCACGCGGGCGATGAGTCGAAAAGTCTGGCTGAAATCGGGCGGATACCTCGTGATCGATCACACGGAGGCGATGACGGTCATCGACGTCAACACAGGTCGGTTCGTCGGAAAACGGGATCAGGAAGAGACGATCCTTCGCAACAACCTGGAAGCCGCCAAGGAAGTGGCCTATCAACTCAAACTGCGCGGGATCGGCGGCATCATCATCGTCGATTTCATCGACATGGAGCGCGAGAAAAATCGCGAGAAGGTCTATCATGCGCTGGTGGACGCCATGGCGTCCGACAAGGCGAGGACGAGAATCTCCCGCATCTCGGATCTCGGCCTGATTGAAATCTCGAGGGAACGCGTCCGCGAGGACTTACTG
>JAIWOH010000047.1 GCA_020216985.1 Nitrospira sp. | reverse complement strand
CGGTCGCTCTCCGAGCCCTGTCGCTATTGCGAAGGCCGCGGATATACCAAGTCTCCCACGACGGTGGTCTATGAAGTGTTCCGGGAGATCAGACGGATCGAATCCTCACCCGATCAACGGCGCATTGTCATCGGAGCGCATCCCACGGTGGCTGAATTGCTGCAAGACGAGGAGCGCGCGGGCGTAGAGGCCCTAGAACAGGAGCGGGGAGTCAAGATCGTCGTTGTCCCGGACGGCCAATTGCATCTGGAACAATACGATTTGGTCGTGTTGTAACTCCGCGCGGCGCGCATCGCAAACGTTCGGCCTTCCCGGAGCGACGGTCGTCGGGATGGTTGCCGAAACGAACGGCAGATTTTCCCCGGTACATCCGATGGATCAAGCGTCATTGGCCGCATGGTTGACTCTGCAGGCGATCGACGGGGTGGGGGATCGAACGCTGGTCAAGCTGGTTCAATTGTTCGGCTCACCGAATGCAGTGTTGGCGGCCGGCGCCAAGCATATGGTCGAAGCCGGTTTCAGCGCCGAGCTGGCCGAGTCCGTTCGGCGGGGACCTCCGCCCGATGTGAGACGGGAAATCGAGCGTCGGCTGGCGATCGTCGAACGTCTGAACGTTCAGGTCTGCACGCTCTTTGATCCGACATACCCCGCGAGGCTCAAGGCCATTTCCGATCCCCCGCCATTACTGTATGTGAGCGGGACATGGCCGGTGTCTGCGGACGTCGCGGTGGCGATCGTCGGAGGCCGGCGGGCGACGCCGTCGGGGCAGGTCGTCACGGAACGGATCGCCAGAGAACTGGCCGAGAGAGGAATCACGATCGTGAGCGGACTGGCGCGGGGCATCGACGCGGCGGCGCATCGGGGCGCGCTGGCCGGGAAGGGCCGTACGATCGCCGTCTTGGGGTGCGGCATCGATCGCACGTATCCGTCGGAACATCGGGCGTTGCGGCGCAGCATCGAAGAGGCCGGTGGCGCCGTGATGTCCGAATTGCCGATCGAGGCGTCTCCGCTCAATCATCACTTTCCACGGCGAAATCGAATCATCAGCGGATTGTCGCTCGGCGTGCTGGTGGGTGAGGCCGCGAAGGGCAGCGGATCGCTGATCACGGCAAGGCTGGCCTTGGAACAGGGGCGCGACGTCTTTGCCGTTCCCGGTCCGGTGACGGCCGATGCATGTCGGGGATCGAACGGTCTGATCAAGGAAGGCGCGAAATTGGTCGAGGACGCGAGGGACGTTCTTGAGGAGATTCTCCCTCAACTTGACGCGCGCCTGCGGGCCTCCCTCTCGCTCGGCGCCGAGTCTGCGACTCCGCGCGAACCGCTCGGACGAGAGGATGCCGCCGTCTACGAAGCTCTGTCCTCCGACGCCCAATCGGTCGATGCGCTCATCGAAAGAACGGGACTCCGTGCCGCCACGGTCGTCGCCAGCCTGCTTGCGCTCGAATTGTCGGGACGCGTGCGCCAGTTGCCCGGTCAACAGTATGTCAAGTTGTGACTCGTGATCCGTTCTTCTAGTTGCACGAATCACCGAGATTTGATACGGATGAAACCATGAAGCGAAGAAAACGGAGTCGTCATGGCGAAGTCATTGGTCATTGTTGAGTCACCGACCAAAGCGAAAACGGTGACGAAGTATCTCGGCCGCGGGTATGAGGTGCTGGCATCGGTCGGTCACGTCAAAGATCTGCCGACCAGCAAATTGGGAGTCGATCTTGAGCGCGATTTCGCGCCGCAGTACGTGACGATCAAAGGCAAGTCGAAGGTGTTGGCCGAGATCAAGAAGAAGGCCGAACGGGCGGACAAAATTTTTCTGGCGCCGGACCCCGATCGGGAAGGCGAAGCCATCGCCTGGCACATCGAGCAGGAACTGTTGGGGAAGTTGAAGAAGAGCGACCGCAAGATTTTTCGCGTTCGATTCAACGAAATCACCGAAACGGCGATCAAGCGGGCCATCCAGTCTCCGAGCGAAATCGATATGCGGCTCGTCAACGCGCAGCAAGCGCGTCGCGTGTTGGATCGCATCGTCGGTTATCAAGGCAGCCAGTTGCTCTGGAGCAAAGTGCGGCGCGGGCTCAGCATGGGGCGGGTGCAATCCGTGGCCATGCGGTTGATTTGCGAGCGCGAGGCGGAGCGAGAGGCCTTTCGGGCTGAAGAATACTGGTCGATTACCGCGCTGCTGGCCGGTGCAAGTCCGCCGCCGTTCGAAGCCAAGCTCCACAGTGTCAACGGCCAAGAGGCGGTGATCGAGAACGCCGAGCAGGCCGGCCGCGTGGTGAGCGCGATTCTAGGGAAGCCGTTTGTCGTTCAGTCGATCGAGCGTCGGGAAAAAAAACGGAATCCGGTCGCGCCGTTCATCACGAGTCGTTTGCAGCAGGAAGCCGCCCGCAAGCTGCATTTTTCTCCCAAGAAAACCATGTTGCTGGCGCAACAGCTCTATGAAGGTATCGAGATCGGAGCCGAGGGGCCAACCGGCCTGATTACGTATATGAGGACCGACTCGACGCGCATTTCCGACGAAGCCATGGCCGAGGTGCGCGAGCTGATTCGGTCTCGGTTCGGGCCGGATTATCTGCCGGCCGCGCCCAACGTCTATAAAACCCAAAAAGCCGCGCAAGAGGCTCATGAAGCGATCCGCCCGACGTCGGCCGCGCGGGACCCGGAGTCGATCCGGCAATACCTTGACCATGATCAGTACAGCCTGTACAAGCTGATTTGGAATCGCTTCGTCGCCTCTCAGATGGTGCCGGCGGTGTTGGATGTGACGCGAATCGACACGTCTCCGGTCGGTACCGCGGATACGTACGTCTTTCGTTCCACCGGAACGATTGTGAAGTTTCCGGGCCACACCATCGTCTACATGGAGGGCATTGACAAGGAATCGCCTTCGCAGAGGCCGAGGAGCGATCAGGAGGCGGAAGACGACGGCGAGCGCCAGTTGCCGGCTCTCTCGGAGGGCGACCATCTTCGGCTGGTCGACCAAGAAGGCCAAACCGCCCCGGGCTTAACGTCCAAACAGCACTTCACTCAACCCCCGCCGAGGTACAACGAAGCGTTGTTGATCAAGGAATTGGAAGAAAAGGGCATCGGGCGCCCGTCGACCTACGCCGCCATCATTTCCACGATTCAAGAGCGCAAGTATGTCGAAAAGATCGAAGGTCGATTCAGGCCGACCGAGACCGGACGAACGGTGAATGATTTTCTGGTGAAAGGATTTCCGGACATCGTGGACGTCGGATTTACCTCGCAATTGGAAGCGGAGCTGGACGAAGTGGAGGAAGGCAATAAACCGTGGGTCGACTCGGTGCGTGATTTTTACAATCCCTTTGCGGCGGATCTGGAGAAGGCGAAGGCGATTCCAGGTCCTAAAGATACGGTCGAGCCGCCTACGGACATTCCCTGCGACAAATGCGGCAGGATGATGGAAATTAAATGGGGCCGGAACGGAAAATTTCTGGCTTGCCCGGGCTACAAAGAAGACCCGCCCTGCAAGAATACGCAAAACTTTGAAAAACTCCCGGACGGTACCATCAAAGTGGTGCCCAAGCAAGAAATCACGACGGACCAGGTGTGCGAGAAATGCGGAAGCCCGATGATTGTCAAAAGCGGACGATTCGGCAAATTCATCGCCTGTTCCGCCTATCCGCAGTGCAAGACGACCAAGCCGCTGGCGCTGGGCGTGAAATGCCCGCAACCGGGGTGCGGCGGCGACCTCGTGCAAAAACGAACCAGGAAGGGACGATCGTTCTTCGCTTGCAGCAGGTATCCCCAATGCGAATTCGCTATCTGGGATCGACCGGTACCGAAGGCCTGTCCGACGTGCCACGCCCCGTTCCTCGTCGAAAAAGTCAGCAAGCAAGACGGGCGGAGCGTCCAATGCCGCAATGAAGCGTGCGGCTACCGCGAAGCGGGTTGACGGACTCGAAAACGCCGCTCTCTTTGCCCTCTGTCTAGGAGTCGTCCCCTGCGGACTGCGGCTGTGTTCCGGAGGAGCGAGGATCCATCCTTGCTCCGTTCCAAAACGGATTCCGAAAGCGAACGACCGCCGCTCGATGGATTGTCCGGTCTATTCCCACGCTGAACATCCCACGCTGAACAAGAAAGTCGGAGAGGTTCCGATTGCAGGGCGTGTGTTGCGAGTCGGCCGGAGATCGCCTGCTATACTTCGTCTGGAGAAAATTCGGTTCGGTCGCAGGAAGACGAGAGGAGTTTATGGCTAAAATCGACGAGTACTTTCACATGATGGTTGATCTGGGCGCGTCCGACCTGCATCTGGTCGCCGGACAAGCGCCGATCTTGCGGATCAACGGCGATTTGGAACGGGTGACGACTCAGGGCCCGCTCGACCATGAGGGGTTGAAACAGTTGCTCTATGAGATCACCCCGGCTCCGAAGAAAAGCCAGTTCGAAGCGACCGGCGACGTCGATTTCGGCTATGAAATCCAAGGTCTGGCCAGGTTCCGAGCCAATTTATTCAACCAAAAGTACGGATGCGCCGCCGTCTTTCGAAAAATTCCCAGCAAGGTCCTCACAGCGGAGGAACTCGGGCTGCCTCCCATCTTGACCAAGGCGGCGATGCTCAAAAAAGGTTTGGTGTTGGTGACGGGGCCGACCGGAAGCGGCAAGTCGACGACGCTCGCCGCGATGATCGATTACGCGAACAAACATCGGAAAGATCACATTTTGACCATTGAGGACCCGATCGAGTTCGTCCACCAAAGCCAAGGATGTATCGTTAATCATCGGGAAGTCGGCGTCCACACGCAATCGTTCGCTTCCGCGCTGCGCGGCGCGTTGCGGGAAGATCCGGACATCATCCTTGTCGGCGAGATGCGCGACGTCGAAACCATTCGGCTGGCCATGGAGGCGGCGGCCACTGGGCATCTGGTGTTCGGGACGCTGCATACGGAAAACGCGGCGAAAACGGTCGATCGAGTCATCGAAGTGTTTCCCCATCAGGAACAAGCACAGATTCGAAACACGCTGTCTACGGCGCTGCGGGTGGTCGTGGCGCAGAATCTTTTCAAGCGTGCGGACCAAAAAGGGCGTTGCGCGGCGCTTGAAATTTTGGTCTGCACTTCGGCCGTCGCGAACTTGATCCGAGACGCCAAGACCTTTCAGATCGCGTCCGTCATGCAAACAGGCAAGGCGATGGGCATGCAGACCTTGGACGATGCGATTCAGGACCTGCTCAATAAAAAATGGATTTCGCCGGAAGAGGCCTACGAAAAGGCCATCGACAAGAACCGCTTCGCGAAACTGCTCAAGACCCCGCCCGACTCGTTGCAGTAACGGAGGCGCCGAAGCATCTAATCGCTTTCCGTTGCGGCGTTTTGTCGTCCGATGCTCGTCGAAGCGTCGACCGGCGTCTTCCTCTTCTCGGTTCCGGGCGATCGTTATCTCTTCGAGTTGGAGATTCCCTGCCGGTTCGCGTAAGATGTGGTCACCAACGAAACGGGAAATCATTAGGAAAGGGTTGTTCATGCCCGCGACCACGCCGCAGATGCTCCATTCCCTCTTTGTCGCCGCCTTCAACAACGGCGACCTCGATGCCCTTGTGGCTTTATATCAGCCGGGCGCGGCTCTGGTCGCACCGGAGGGAGTGACCCAGACGGCTGCAGAACAACTGCGGACTTCCTTCCAAGCCCTTATCGGCATGAAAGGAAAGATGGCCATCGACACGGTGTACGTGATCGAGGCCGACGGCATTGCCCTCCTGCGAGGTTCCTGGAGCCTTGAAAGTTCGGCTCCAGATGGCGCACCGGTCACCATGAAGGGCCAAAGCATCGAGGTGGCAAGGAGACAGCAGGACGGCTTGTGGCGCTTTGTTATCGATCATCCTTTCGGCGCCATGTAACAGCCGAAAGTTTCTTTGGGAATTGACGTATGGCCTATCGGGAAGCATCTGACGTGAAGAGATGGTTGATCGTCGCGTTGTCGGGCTGGTTGCTCGGCGGCTGCGCGGGCATGGAGTCGAGAGAGGATTTGCCCACGGTGACGCGGGTTGATCTCAATCGCTATGCCGGAACTTGGTATGAGATCGCGCGGTTGCCCATGTGGTTCCAGCGCCATTGTGTGGATTCAAAGGCCGTCTACACGGTCCGGTCGGATGGACGGGTCGGGGTGCATAATGAATGTCTGACGGACGCCGGTGAACTGGCGGCAGCCGACGGTATCGCGACCGTGGTCGATGCGCAGACAAATGCGCGGCTCGCGGTGGTGTTCGACAACTGGTTTGCGCGGCTGTTTGGATCGTCCCCTGAGGGGAATTACTGGATTCTCGACCTCGATCCTGAGTATCGCACGGCCTTGGTGGGCACGCCGGATCGGCGGTATCTCTGGATCCTTGCCCGTGCGCCTCGGCTTGACTGCGAGATCTACGACACACTCGTGCATCGTGCCAAAGAATTGGGCTATCCGGTCGAGCGGCTGATCCGAGATCGACGCTCCGGGCTTTCGTAGGGTCGCGGGCCTGTGGCGCGATCAAGCGCCGCGAGTGCTCTTCCCCGATTGTTTTTTATTCCGCCGGGAGCTTCTTTACCCCTTCCCCAGTTGCCTGTCATGGTGCCGAGAGAGGGCCGCCCGCAACCGCTCTTCCTGCTCTTTGCTGAGAGAGGTTTTGAGGACCGTTCCCTCGTATTTTGAGATTTTGCTCAGCAACTTGTCTTCGTCAAAATGGATCAGAAGAAAAATTGCGGAGGTGCCAGGCGCGATGGTGCTTCCAAGAGCCTTGATGAAGGCATCGGGGATTCCATAATCGCTCAAAATCCCGAATTCCTCCGCGGCTTTGGTCATGAAGCCGGCCCCCGCGCCCCCTGCGATGCTCCCTAAGAGGCCGGCCAGGGGATTCAGAAACAAAAGCCCCACCAGCGCTCCCCACAGGACACCCAAAGCAACGCCATGGGTCGTCGCGTTGCCGAAGACATCGACGCACTGCTTGAGGTGGACCTTCCCGTCCTTATCGCGGACGACGATGACTGCGTCTTCCAGGTCCAAGACATATTGTGACTCCATGGCCCGTAGTTCATTGAGCACCAGGTCGGCGGTGCCGGAATCCTTGAATGCAATGCAGACGAGTTGACTCATGGTCTGTCTCCTTACCCGGTTTATGCGGCGAAATGATACGCCTGTGTGAATTGCTTCGGACTCGGCGGCCATCGACGGGTGAACGTCGGCAACCGTGCTACTACTAGTTAGCAGCAGGGATGCTCTCAGGGCAAGAGACATTCCGAGGCCGTTGTTCGATCTGCTGCGAGCCCTCACGTCGCCTCGCCTCTTGTTTTCCGCGCCTCGTTCCTCTTAATCTGAACCGTTTCATTCGATGATGTCGAAAAAGCGGCGGCATGTACCGTCTGAGCTGAGAGGAGTTCCGATCGTCATGTTACAAGCCGTTTCGTTGAGCTGTCGTCGAGGAGATCGGCGGCTGTTTTCCGGCGTGAATGTGACGGTGCAGCCGGGCACCCTGTTGGCCGTGGTCGGAGAAAACGGAAGCGGAAAGACGAGTTTCCTTCGCATGCTGTGCAACCTGCTGGCTCCCGAGGAGGGAGCCGTTCTTTGGCACGGGGTCGATATCCGCCGGCTCAAAGAACAGTATTACGCGCAATTGACCTATATCGGTCACCTCAACGGAATCAAGGATGATCTGACGGCGACGGAGAATCTCCTGCTCACCGCCGCCTTGACCGGCGATCGTCCGTCCGAGGCCTCTGTCCGGGACGCGCTGGAGGCCGTCGGCCTGAAACATCGGATTCATCATCTGCCGACCAGAGTGTTGTCGCAAGGACAAAAGCGGCGCGTGGCTCTGGCCCGCCTCTGGCTCTCGACCCATCCCTTGTGGCTCTTGGATGAGCCGTTTACCTCGTTGGATCAGGCGGCGACGGCTCTGGTAACGGAGCGGTTGCGGTCGCATTTGCAGAGCGGAGGACTCGCGGTCGTCGTGACGCACCATGAGGTGGCTCTCCCGTCCGAGATGGTTCAACGTTTGAGGCTGGACGGATGAGTCGGCCGGGTTTGTGGGAGACGTTGCGCGGGATTATCTGGCGGGATGTCCTGCTGGCGATTCGCCGTCGATCCGACGTGGCGATTTCGGTGTTGTTCTTGGTCATTGTGGCGAGTTTGTTTCCCTTGGGGGTGGGACCGGAGCCGGCGGTGTTGAGGACCATTGCCGCCGGGGTGCTCTGGGTGGCCGCGCTCTTGGCCTGTCTTTTGTCGCTCGGACGGGTGTTTACGGCCGATTATCTCGACGGGGTGTTGGAGCAGATGTTATTGATCCCTCAGCCCTTGCCTGTTCTGGTGGCGGGGAAAGTTTTTGCACATTGGGTGGTGTCCGGGTTGCCCGTGGTGCTGCTGTCGCCGCTGCTCGGCCTCCAATTCGGCTTGGAGGGCGAGGCCTTGGGCATGCTGGTTCTCTCGCTCTTGCTTGGGACGCCGACGTTGAGTATGATTGGAAGCATTGGTGCCGCGCTGGTGCTTGGAGTGCGCGGAAGCGGGCTGTTGGTCGCTCTCTTGGTGCTTCCCCTTTACGTTCCGGTGCTGATCTTCGGAGCCGGCGCCGTCACGAGCAGCATGGCGGGAATCGGCGGCGAGGCCAATCTCTCGTTACTTGGAGCCTGTCTCGTTTTATCGGTGTTTTTTGCGCCCTGGGCCACGGCGTCGGCGCTGCGCATCGCGCTCGAATAGGAAACAGCGAAGGATTTTGAGAAGGTGAATTGGTCAAAGTACTCGGCACCGCTGGCGTTTTATCCACTGGCAGGAAGGATGATTCCTTGGTTCGGGACAGTGGCGGCGCTGGCGATCGCCGTGGGGCTCTACATCGGGCTGCTCGTCGCGCCGACCGATTTTCAGCAGGGCGAGGCCTATCGGATCATTTTTGTCCACGTGCCGGCCGCGTGGATGTCCATGTTTCTCTACGTCGTCATGGCGGTGTGGGCCGCCGTTGGCTTGGGGCTCAACGCGCGCCTCTCGTTCATGATGACGCAGGCCATCGCGCCGACCGGCGCCATGTTCACCTTTCTTGCACTGTTGACCGGCGCGATGTGGGGGAAGCCGACGTGGGGGGCCTGGTGGGTATGGGACGCCAGGCTGACGTCGGAATTGATTCTCCTGTTTCAATATGCGGGTGTGATGTTGTTACGGACGTCGATCGACGATCAGCGCCGGGCCGATCGCGCGAGCGGAGTCTGCGCGTTGGTCGGGGTCGTCAACATTCCCATCATCTATTTTTCCGTTCAGTGGTGGAACACGTTGCATCAAGGGGCGTCGGTCAGTATGACGGCGGCGCCGAAAATGGCGACGGTCATGCTGACGGGCATGTTGCTGATGACGTTCGGCTTCTGGATGTACAGTCTGGCGGTGATCCTAAGCCGCGCTCGCTGTGTGATCCTTGAGCGCGAGAGTCTCCAGTTGTGGAGCAAACCGTCGTCGGTGGCGGAAGTCGCGGGGGTGCGCTGATGTACTGGGGGAGTCTGAGCGAATTTCTTGAGATGGGCGGCTATGGTCTGTACGTCTGGACGTCGTTCATTATCACGGCGCTCTGCATGGTGTGGGAAATTCTCGCGCTCTGGCGTCGGCGCGCCGCCGCGATCGCCGAAAGCCGGGGCATCGTGAGGGACATTGGATGACGCCTCGACAAAAACGGTTTGCGTTCGTCGGTTTGGGCTTGCTGGTGTTGGGAGTGGCGACGGCGCTGGTGTTGAACGCATTTCAGAGCAATCTGGTATTCTTTTTCACGCCGACGCAGGTGGCCAACGGCGAGGTGCCCAAGGGGCGGAGTTTTCGGATCGGCGGGATGGTCGAAGACGGGAGTGTCAAACGCGAAGCCGACGGCCTAACCGTCCGCTTCGTGGTAACGGACACCGCCAAGCGCGTGCCCGTGGTTTACAAAGGTATTCTGCCGGATCTTTTCAAGGAAGGGAAAGGGGCGGTCGCCCAAGGGCGGCTTGATGCCGATGGGACGTTCATCGCCAGTGAGGTGCTGGCCAAGCACGATGAAAATTATATGCCG
>JAIWOH010000046.1 GCA_020216985.1 Nitrospira sp. | reverse complement strand
AGGCGCCAGCCGAAACGGTTTCTTGGAAGTGGAGGTTCGTCAGGAAAGAAATGTCTTTTTCGAGATCGGTCAGTTCCAGATCGTGCGTGCTCACCAGTCCAAAGCCATGGCTTTGCGATAGGGCTCTGATATAGGCCCGGCTGCCAATCAGCCGTTCGCGATTGTTGGTGCCCCGAAAAATCTCGTCGATCAAGAACAGCACGGGCGGTTCGGATCGGACGCGCGTCAAATCCAAAATCGTCTTGAGCCGCTTGACCTCCGCGTAGAAAAACGACAAGCCTGCGTCGAGCGAATCGTCGATCCGTATACAGCAGGCCATGCGGCTCCATGTCCATTGAAAACTGAAAGCGCAGACCGGCGCGCCGGCCTGGGCCAGGCACACGTTGATCCCGACGGTGCGCAAAAACGTGCTCTTGCCCGACATGTTTGATCCGGTGATCAGATGAATCGAGCCGAGTCCTTCCAGATGAAAATTGTTGAGGACGCGGGTCTTGTTGGGCAAGAGCGGATGGCCCAATCGTTCGGCCGTGATTGCGGCGGCGGTTGCCTGCGGGCTTGTTGCCGGAGGAATCAGCGTCGGCCAGGTGTAATCAGGGTGAAGATAAGAAAAATTCGCAAGGGCGCAGGCCGCCTCGATCTCCGCGAGACGGTCAAGCCAGATAGGAAGGTGATTGCGAACGGCCGTTTGAATCAGCAACAGTCGTCGGGTGAACCAGAGGTCCCATGGACAGAGGGCGTTGAGAAACAAATGGACCAGGGGATTGGCCTTGACGCTGATGGCATGCAGGATTCGCGCGACCCGTTTGACGTGGAGAGAAGGGGCCCTGTGGCCGTCGATGAGCGGCGCAATGGTCTCGGCTAGGGCGGAGGTGCTCAGACGAGCCTGCCGCTCCAGGTAACAGAGGACCCCTCCCAATCGCTCCATCTCGTGGTGCAGGCCCACCGCATGTTCCAGCAGTTCCTCCCCTTGATCGGTCAGAAAGTAGATTACGACATAGGCGCCGAACGAAAACATCCAGTAGCCTGGAATCCAGCCGAACAAGGCGCCGGCGCCGAGCAGAACGGTGCTACATGCCAGAGCAGTCTGCACGGCAAGAATCATGTTCAACTGTGGGAAGCCGACAGGATGCAGCAGCGCGGCTTCCAGGCGGCGGCCGTTGATCTCTTCATCGCCGGTCAGTCGGGCCAAGAGCGTCAGGCGATCGCGGAAGAGCGATCGCCTCGTCACCTCTTGAACCAATCGTTGCCGCTTACGCCAGGTCTCATAGGCCGGTGGTTGGTCAAGCAGCCAAGAGGTCAATCGTGTCCGGCCATGGTCGGACACGGTGGTGTCCAGGAGGTGTAACAGCGAATGGGGACCGGCCACATCGAGATCCTTGGCGTAGAGATGGGCGGGCGACACCTCCCACTGGCGCGCGGGAATGGCAGACCAATTCAGCTTGAGCCTTGCAAGGTGCGTCGTCTTGATGTGCTGCCATCGCTTGAGCCGCTGAATCACCCCCTCTAGTTTGTTATGATACGCCGCCACGGTAAGGAACAGGCCGACAAACCCGGCCAGCATGACGTTGCCTGTGTGGTACCAGCCGGCTCGATAGAGGGTGATGATACAGACCAGGCCGGTCAGGAAAATCCCAAGGCGCCAGGTGGTGACCCTGGCACTGGCTGCTGTGCCGCGTTCGATCAAGCGATCAATCCGATGGAGAACACGATCGAGTTGCGCGACGCGCGAACGGTCGCTTTTTTGTGGGTACTGCTCCATCAAGTCGTGACCATACTGGAAGGGAGTGGCGGCGTCAATGTTGGCGGATCGGAGGTCTGATTGGATTGAAGTGCAGATCTATTCCTCCCTGGACGCGGGCGAGGTGCTTGGGTTGTTGGACGATCCGCACGTACAGGGAGCCTGGCAAGATGGCGAGACCATTCATCTCTATTGGCCAAGCGATCACTGGTCTCCCGATCGGCTCGACCGAATCAGGGACCTCTGCCGGCAACTGGCCGGAAGCGGGGTGCCGGATCTCTCCGTGAACCGACTGGCTCATCAAGATTGGAATCGCCTCTGGGCCGAATCGGTCAAACCATTGCACGTCGGGCGGCGTCTGGTCATCAGGCCGAGTTGGGAATCGGTCGCCACAGAGCCCGGCCGGATTGAGATTATCCTCGATCCCAAGCAAGCCTTCGGCACGGGCCATCACGCGACGACGCGCCTGTTGCTCGAGTGGCTCGAAGACGTCGTGCAAGGCGGGGAGACCCTGCTGGACGTCGGGACCGGAAGCGGTATCCTGGCGATGGCGGCGCTCCGGCTCGGCGCCGCGCGGGCTGTGGGGATCGATCATGATCCCGTGGCCATCGACTGTGCAAGAGAAGCGGCGCTTGTCAATGGGTTTGAATCTGAGTTGGTCCTTCAGCGTGGAGAGATGCGGGACCTTGATCCCTCGCGGTCGTTCCAACTGGTGGTGGCCAACCTAGATCAACGGACTCTGATCGATCTCGCGGAGGATCTGGCTCGCCGCTCATCAAATCGGTTGCTGGTCTCGGGCCTGCTTTCCGATCAAGGGAGAGAGATTGTGGAGGCATTGGGGAAAGCGGGGCTCTATCCCGGTGAAAAACGGGAAGCGGATGGGTGGCTGGCCATGGCATTTGTCCGCGTACAGTCTTGCGAAGGGACATAGCGGATGAGAGGGAATCGGCCCGACTATCCACACGTGCATCAGATCAATGTTTCGGACGGAGGAGTGCCCAAGCGGCCGGTGTTCGAGGCGAAAGTTTTCATCTCCGGCGTGGAAGGAGACCGGCAAGACAATCTCAAGTTCCACGGCGGGCCGGATCGCGCGCTGTGTCTCTATTCGCTCGAATTGATCGAACGGCTTCAGGACGAGGGCCATCCGATCGACGCCGGCTCCTCCGGAGAAAATTTGACGTTGGCCGGATTGGATTGGAATCTCATCAAGCCAAGTCTTCGCCTGTCGGTCGGGCCGGATCTGCTGATAGAGGTGACGTCTTACGCCGGTCCTTGTCATAAAAATAGACGCTGGTTCCGAGACGGAGATTGGTCGCGAATTTCGCAAAAGAGGAATCCCGGCTGGAGTCGAGTCTATGCGAGAGTCTTGCGGGAAGGGATCGTTCGGCCCGGGGACCTCGTTGCCATTGATCGGGCAGGGGGATGAAATAGGGCCTCGCCGGAGACGGGCTCGCGCGAGGCCCCTCGGTCGCTCTATTACCTGACTGCGTCTTTCAAGGCTTTGCCCGGTTTGAATCTCGGAACCTTGGCGGCTTTGATCTTGATCGTCTTGCCGGTTTGCGGGTTGCGTCCGGTGCGGGCGGCACGATTGGTGATCTTAAACGTGCCGAATCCGATCAGAGACACCGGCTGCTTCTTTTTGAGGCTGGCGGTGATGGCCTGCAACGCCCCATTGACCGCGCGGGTCGCGGCGGTTTTGGAAAGGTCGGCGGATTTGGCCACGGAGTCGATGAGATCCTGTTTGTTCACGGTCGTTTTCCTTTCGTTTGAGTGAGGATTACAAAGGAATCGTTGGCGGCGCTTCTATAGCAAGATCGGTGAAAGCGGTCAAGCACATGACCGACGGCCGAATCGGGCCACGCCGAGCAAGTCGGTGCTCAGCCGCAGTCGCACCGTCGCGTTGGGATCGTCGGGCCGTAACGGGAAACCTGGATGGAAACCATGGGGGGAAAGCACGGGGGAAACTATGATGGAGCGTCAACTGGAACCGGAGGTGATGGACGACCTCGCGCAAGCAGAGGCCTATGCGGCAGCGGATTTCTCGGCCGAAAATCAAGGGTTCGTTGATCGTTTTCGGGACTATTTTCCGGATTTTTCGAAGGGGCAGGTCTTTGACCTGGGGTGCGGGCCCGGTGACATTCCGATCCGGTTTGTACGGGCGTTTCCGGCGTGTCGCGTGGTCGGAATCGACGCGTCGCGTCCAATGGTCGAATTGGCCGAGCGTGCCGTTGCCGCCGCGGGGCTATCCGACCGTGTCACCGCCCACTGCCTGCGATTTCAGGACTTGCCGGCAGATCGCCGGGCCGACGCGGTCATCTCCAACAGCTTGTTGCACCATCTGCCCAATCCTCTTCAGTTTTGGCAGAAGCTCCGCTTCCTCGTGAAACCCGGCTCGCCGGTGCTCGTGATGGATCTTCTGAGGCCTGAATCGCCGGAGGCGGCCCAGGCCATCGTCGATCGCTATGCGCCCGGTGCGCCGGAGATTCTCCGACGGGATTTTTACAACTCGCTGTTGGCTTCCTTCACCGAGGATGAGGTCGCCTCGCAACTGGCCCGCATGAATCTGACGAGGCTGTTGCTCGATGTGCCGGACGATCGCCATTGGGTGGTGGGGGGCGTCGTCCTGTAAGCGGCATGAATCGCCGGCCGGTCAGTCAGCGGTAAGATGCTCCGTCAGCCAATCGGCGATGAGAGAGAGCATCCGTTTGAAGTCCTCGCCTTTTGTGAATTGATGGTCCGCGCCGGGAATCATTTCCAGACGTTTCTTTACGCGGAGTCGTTCGTAAAGCTTCCGGCTTTGATGAAGGGGAACGTGCTCGTCCCGATCGCCCTGTACAATGAGAGTGGGTGCTGTAATGGCCGATGCCGGTCCATAGGCGATGGAACGGAGGCAATCTTCATAGAAGGCATAGCGTAGAGGAACACGGTCCGGGCCGCCCAGAATATCAGGCACCGTGTCGGTGGCTTTCCAGCGGTCCATTTCCTCGTCGCCGAACTCCAACCGTAGTTCTTCCGCGAAATCGACGACGGGACATTTCAGTGCGAGGCAGGCCAGGTCGGTTTGTTGGGCGGCGGTCAAAATCGCGACCAGCCCCCCGAAGCTGGAACCCATCAGACCGATCTTTCTGTATCCGTTCCGGCGAACGAGATTCAATGCGGCCAGCGTTTGATCCACCGCCACGGTATTCGTGATCGACTCAAAGGGACCTTCACTTTCGCCGTGTCCGAAGAAGTCAAAGCGAAATGTCGCGATTCCCCGCTCGTTCAGGATGCGGGTGAGCATCTTGTTGGTCGTGCTGGTTTTGGAAGAGAGAAACCCGTGGCATAGCACGGCGATGCGGTCCGATCCCCCATCCGGTGCGGACAGGAGCGAGGCGACGGCATGGCCGTGCCGGTCGTGGAACGAACATCGCTCTTCCATGCGGCGATTGTAGCAGAGTTGCTTGTGGCGATCAGGAAGAAGCGTGGGCCGATTCGTCGGGATGCGTTCCCCAGGCCATGGCCAGTTTGACCAGAAGGAGGACAAAGCTCACGAGGAGCAAGCCGGTGGACATCCACATGGCCACGCGGACGGATGTCGAGCTGAGTGGGACATTCCACGTGAGGGCTGCGACGACGGCAAGCCCCATGGTCCCCAGATTGAGCGAGCCGATGTGGACGGCGCGCCAGCGGTCCATGATCACGGCCAGCCGTTGCTGATAAGGGGCGCGTTTTTTGTTGCTCGATACACGGCTTGCGGCCAGCAGGAACGGAATCTGATGGCACAAGAACCCCATGGCCGTGTTCACGATAAATCCGATGAACGTCATGTGGGTGTAGGCCACGACGTGCAAGGTGCCAAAGGGCATCACCGGCGGGGTGGACAGGCTGTTGATCCCGACCAAGAGCCCCAAGATCGCCGTGAGAACGAGAAAGAAGGTTCCGATCAACACATGGTCCGACGCGGCGTGGTCGCGATGGGGCGAGGCCAGCCATGTCCTGATTTGGTTCAGCGCGTAGAGTCCGCCGGTGACGAGCAACAGTCCGCCGGCTGCCAGCTCAATCGGCACGGAGCCGTTCAGGAAACCGCCGATCAGGCCGGCCACGCCCAGCGGCATCCCAACCAATACGACACGGGAGAGGCCGGGGCCGACAAGGGGAACGTGCAGGGTCCGAGGCAAGAGGTCGTGCATCGCGCCGACGATGATCAGGACGACAAAACCGAGCACTCCGAGATGAATGTGGGCAAGCCTGGCGTAGCCAGGGAACCGGTCGAAGCCGGAGAGGGATAACACCCCGGCGCAAGCGAGACTGCCCAGGAGGGCAAGGAAGGAAACGGTGTAATAGGGCCGGCCTGGGTTCGAAGAAGGAGCGTGTTTCGACCGAGTCCAGAGGATTTGAATGATCCGCATGGATGCACCGGCCACCAAGAGCCCGGCGGCGGCGACGACCAGGGAGTGGCGCAGCCAGAATCCGACCAGCATCGCGGCCGTGCCTCCGTTCATTGCCAGCAGCGTCAAGGGGTGGGGTTGATGCGAAGAGAGGCGACCCGCGGTCGGCGGTGAGACTATGCCAAGAAAGCCGCCGAGTACCATCTGCAAGACGCCGCCGACCAACGCGGCGTGGACGTGGACCGGTCGCACCCATGGCGGCATGGGTGTGCCGAGGATCAAGCCGATCAACATCCCCAGTCCGATGAACGAAGCGAGCGTGAGCCACCCGAATCCGACGAGGAGCAATACGATTGAAGAATCGTAGCGGCGGGCCATGGGGCGTCTTTTCAATCGGTCAGTCGAGGAAATAAAAATGATCGGTCGGGCCGTGTCCGTGGCCGATGGCGAGACCATGGCGGATGGCTTCCGTCACGTAGGCCTTGGCGGCGTGAACGGCATCGACGATCGGCTTGCCGAGCGCCAGGTGGGCGGCAATGGCCGAGGCAAACGTACAGCCGGTGCCGTGCGTGTGCGGGGTTTCGATCACCTCTCCCTTGAAGACGTTGAAGAACCGCCCGTCGTACAACAAATCGGTGGCACGGTCGATGGACAGGTGCCCGCCTTTGATCAAGACGTAGCGGCACCCAAAACCCGCGATGACCTTTGCCGCTCGCCTCGCGTCCGCCAATGATGTGATCTCGATCCCGGAAAGTTGCTGCGCCTCCTGCACGTTGGGTGTCACCACCAGAGCCAGGGGGAACAGATGTGTCCGCAGCGCGTCAATGGCCTCCGACTTGAGGAGGGCATGACCGCTCTTTGAGACCATTACGGGGTCGACCACGAGGTTGGCGACGTTTTGAGGCTTCAACATCGAGGCGATCACCTCGACGGTCGCCGCCGAGCCGATCATGCCCGTTTTGACGGCGGCGACGTCGAAATCGTCGAAGACCGCGTCGAGCTGAGCGGCGACGACCGCGGGCGGCAGCTCGAAGACGTCCGTGACCTCTTCGGTGTTTTGGGCCGTCACGGCCGTAATCACCGACATTGCAAAGACGCCGTTGGCGGACATGGCTTTGATGTCGGCTTGAATCCCGGCTCCTCCGCCCGAGTCCGATCCCGCGATCGTCAACACTTGTTTGCGCGTGCGCGACATGGCCCTGTCAGTTAGCGTTGCGTGATCATGCCTTGTGATCCATGATGCCGAACCGCCATTATACTCACGTCGGCGAAGGAGTCCAATTCTGTTGCCGCGCATCAAAGATGAGCGCAGGCGGTACGTCCCTTGATCCTATGGTCCATGGCCCGTTGACAAGGCAACGACGAAGTGTTAAGAACCTCGTCGGTGCAGGATGTCGATGGCGACGTTCACTCAATAAATCAACAAATTTTTTGTGACGCACAGGAGTTTCCATGGCTAATCAAGATGCTCCACAATCAACGACACCCCAGCGGCGACAGTATGTGAATTTTGCGTTTTACAAGGTGGATCCGGCGTGGCGGCGGTTGCCGGAGGAGGAGCGGGCTCGGGGCAAGCAGGAGTTTATCCGAGCGGTGGAGGAGTACACGGGGCAGGTGCTGGTGGTGCCGTATTCGGCAGTGGGGATTCGGGGGGACTGTGACTTCATGTTGTGGCGGATCAGTTATCAATTGGATTTGTTTCAAGACATGAGCGCCAAATTGCTGGCATCGGGTCTGGGGAAATATTTGACGACACCGTACTCGTATTTGGCGATGACGAAGCGGTCGGTGTACATCGACAACCACAGCCACGAGGGGCAGGAGGGGAAGCGGTTGACGGTGGTGCCGGGGAAGAGCCGGTATATTTTTGTGTATCCGTTCGTGAAGACGCGGGAGTGGTTTTTGCTCACGAAGGCGGCGCGGCAAGGGATGATGGACGAACACATTGAGGTGGGGCATCGGTTTCCATCGGTGAAGTTGAACACAACGTATTCGTTCGGGTTGGACGACCAGGAGTGGGTGGTGGCGTTTGAGAGCGACAAGCCAGAGGATTTTGTGGATTTGGTGATGGCGTTGCGGGAGACGGAAGGGTCGCGCTATACGTTGCGGGACACGCCGATTTTCACCTGTATTCGCAAGAGCCTGAAGGAGACTTTGGATACCCTGGGCGGCTGACGGCATCAGGGACTAGTCTGATCGCAGAGACGGCCTTCGGTCCACAAGACCGAAGGCCGTTTGTTTATGATCTCCGTTTTCCCGATGGAGTCGACGCTCAGTCAACTGAGATCACGATCGTGCGCGCGCGATCCCTGGCTTCCGGCGTCCAGGGGATACGAACGGTCAACACGCCGTGCTTGCACGTCGCCTCCGCTTTCGAGGCATCCAGTCCGTCGGGCAATCCGACGGTTCGGTGAAACGCCGCATAGCGACGGCCGAAGCCTCCTCCATCTTTTTCACGCCATTCTTGTTCATCCTCGTAGGCCACGTGAAGCGAGCCGTTTCTGACCTTGACGTCCAGGTGTTTCGGATCCAGTCCTGGGACATCAACGCGCAGGATCACCCCTTCATCGGTTTCCTCCATTTCAATCTCGGAACCGCCGCCCGCGAGGCGGGGCCAGCTTGTCTCAAACGGCGACATCAAAAAACGATCGAACAGTCTATTAATGTCGTCGCGCAGCGAGATGACTTCGTGAGTCTCGACCGGTTTGCGTTTCCAAGGGATCAGTTCTTTTAGTTTCGTCATCAGTGCCATCGTCGTCCTCCTTTCTTAAAGCCGGTTCTCAATACGGGAGAATCGTATCGTTATTTTTAATGATCGTGACGGCGGCCGGTTCGCTATCGCGCACACCCCTCTCGCCGCATGGTCCCTGTCGACCTCGATCGCTACCGGAAAAGCCGACGTCGCTCCCGATGTCCGTTGTCCCGGCTTCCCGGTTTTGCCCTTCGCACCCGCTTGGGCGGATCGCTTTGCGTGAGCCGACCGGATTGCACAAACGTGCCGACCGACCTGGATCACGGCGACACAGATAATTCCGGCGTCGGGGAGATCAAGGCTTCCTCGACGCTCGTTCTGTCCCCTCTTGACTCCGACAATCTCGGTGTTATCGATTGTTTCGATTGACGGGCTGGAGGATGGATTTGGTGAAAGGCCCACTGTCGGCCGGCCGTCGTCTGTCGCGGTTTTTGTTTCCGCTCGTCGTACGGTCTTCCCGCCTCCGCCGCAACGAACGTCTTATCGGTTTGTGATCGATCCCACGGAAGAAGGAGGTGAGCGGTAATGGACAGACTTGCCGATACCACGAGCTTAGTTCTTCTTGGATCGTTTTTGGTCGGCGTGCTTCTGTTCGGAGTGCTGACCGCCGGTTTCTGAGACAATCAAAACAATGACGGCGGGTGACATGAAGGGGCGGTTGAGCCGGAGCTGCCATGCCTCAGCTCCGGCGGTCGACCGCTTTAATCTCGGTAAAGCAGCATGACGAAATACCCGATTCCAATTGCCACGGCGACGACATAGCCGGCCACCGCCAACGTTGCAATGACTTCTCCCATAACAGTACCTTTCTCCCTGTCAACAGAGACGACACAGACTGTGCCAAAACATTTCTTTTTTCGCCAAATGAAACCTTGAACTCGGCATCGTGTCGTGTGACCTCACGACACGCTTTGTCTAAGAAGACAGGCATTTTACCATTTTGCCCTTCTGCTTTCCTGAATTAAGGGCGAAGGTCAGACCACTCATTCAGATCCTGAGTTGATGAATCAGCTCATCGCTGTGAGCGATGATGGAAGGCGAAGGGCAAGAACCGGCCGACCAATTGGTGAGCGTTCATGGCGGCGAGGCCGGAATTTGGACGCTGATGGCGCCGGCAAGATCCCCTTCATGGGCGCCTTC
>JAIWOH010000045.1 GCA_020216985.1 Nitrospira sp. | reverse complement strand
ACGGGGATAGCCCGATACATCCAAGATTCCGGCCGGGCTTCCATGACACGTCAGGCAATCTTCCGAGTAATAAATCGGCGTCATCATCCGAAGAGTCCTCCCTCCATCGACCCATTCCGCGATGGGATCGTGAGAGGCCGGTTGTGCGGCAAGACGCTTCAAGATCCGCTCTTCGTAGGCGTCCGGGGCATTTTTGGGATTGCGCGGGTTGAGCGTCGTTTGTTTGAGCGTGACTCGCGAGCGGCTTGAAAATTTGCGTGACGCCTGGCTGCCGAACGTGGCGGGAATGAAATTTTTATAGCCGATGCCTCGTTGATTGATGACGAGCTGGGCGTCGGCCACCACGTGCTTGCCCGATTCCAATAAGATCGGCAGCAGTTCTTTCGCCAGAACGGGAAGGTGAGGCGGAAGACGCTTGAGATCGATCCCGGTTTGTTGAAAAAATTCGTCGACGACTTCCCGCTCAAACGACTCGGAGGTGAATCCCTTCTCGCCCTTTTCGGGATCATTGATCAACGGTTGATTGCGCTCCACCACGAGCCGTCCCACGTTCAAAAGGATGGTGAGATAGCGGGCGGTGAGCTCGCTTTCCTCTTGTTGCGTCCGCGCTTCACCCGGGACAGGCGCTCCGAGCGTAAGCACGACGCTCAGCGAAATGAGCAGACAGGCGAGCCGTTTCATGGCGGAATTGTACCTCATGCGTCTCATCACTTGCCCGCCATGCGGCATTGGCCCTGGTTGTAGTGGCCCGGCACTTTCGAGACTTCAAGCGGCAGACCCTCGGCGGTCGCCCGGCGGGTCGGGGCGTAGTCCTCTTGGAGCCAGCGTCTTCGCATCTGCGCCAGGCGACCCGTTTCTTCTAAACGATACAGCAAGTTGTTGAGGAGCCACTGGAGTCTCCGTTTTTCCTCGCTCGTGACGATCGAGAAATATTCCCGCGTAAGAATCAACGGTGAGCCGTCCGGTCGCTCAAGCAAACGCCAGTCCGGCCAGACGCGCTTGGTCACGTACTGGAGAATGGGATAATCGGTCAAAATGACGTCGATCGACGGGTCCTTCGTCTCCACCGCCGCCGGAAGCGAGTCGCACACCACGAGCTTGGTGCGCGGCAGATTGGCCTCCGCATAGAAATGGGCGGTTCTTCTGTTTTGTACGGCGACGGTCAGACCGGACAAGCCCTCCTGCATGGCCGCCAGGGTATCGGCTTCCCCGATTTGGTTGCGAAACGCCGAAAGGATCTTTTTCTCGACATCAGGACGTCGGACGATCACGCCGATCCCGCCGTCGTGAAAATAAGGAATGGAGGTCCACAACCCGCCGGGGTGTGAACCGGGGACATTCCCGCTGAACGAAGAAACGAAGAGATCGAGATGTCCCTCGTTGAGTTCGATCAGCAGATCGCGGAAGCGAGTCAGGTGCAACGTCGGAACGATGGGCTGCCGTCCCCCGCAGTGCTCGCTCAAGGCTTGCGAGACTTCTCGGATCAGTTCGACGTCGAGGCCGGTGACCCGAATCCCCTCGTCGGTATAGACCGCCGGAAACACGAAGGGACGAAAGGGCTCGACGGAGATGCCCACGCGCAGGCGCCCGCGCGAACAGATGGTCGAAAGCTCGTCGCCGGTCAAGGGATGCACCGACTCGATCGCGTCGAAAACCAGCCCGCACCCCGGCAAGAGACCGACAAGCATCATGAGAAGGAGGAGCCGGCATCGGATTCCGAGGGGGCGGCGGTCATTGTCGGCGTCGCTATGGCCATGAATGAATCGAGCGCCGTCGGATGAATCGTTGGCGGTCATATCGGTCAGAATCGGACGCCGATCGTGAAGAGCCATTGTTCCGTCAAATTGGAATTGCTTTGGAAGTCGATTTCAAACCGGGAGTATTGCAGTCCCATATCCACCGAAAACCCTTTCGCCACCGGAAAGCGGACGCCGATTTGGCCTCCGTAGAGATAGCCGGGAGACCACTCGCCCCTGCCGGGCAACGTTCCTCCGATCAGCGCCCCGACGTAAGGAACCGCTCGATCCTCAAGCGGGCCGAAGAGGATATGCCGAATCAGCCGATGAATCGGCTTGTCCTGGGGAAAGTCCAGAATGTCGATGAAATTATTCCACCGTGGATTGACATACAACGAATGCTGGTCCGTGGTGAAGGTCCTAGTGTGCTGGCTGTAAAACTGATAGACCGTCCTGACTTCGATCAGACCATATCGGAGGGCGGTGATGCCGGCTTGGGCGGCGATGACTCTGGCGCGGGGAGCGAAGGTGCGTTGATTGAATGAAATGTCGAAATTGAACGGACGAAGCGGAAGCAATTCCAAGGTTGAATCGAGCGCCATGGCAAGGGAAGGAAACGGTATCGAGAGCAGAACCACGCCGAGCAGGCAGGCGGCCGATCGCGAGAGGGAACGATGGCTGCGTCGCAGCGGTCCGCCTGCCGTTATCATGAGGGGGCTCCGGCTCCGATCATGTCATGCACGATATCCCATCGGATTTCCTTCCAACAAGGAGCCGGACAAACAATCCGGCGGCCCGGCGCGGATTTCCCCTGCCGGCCTCTTCAACGCGAGATCTGTTGAATCGATGATTCGGTCGAGAGCGACTCGTTCTTCACCGGGACGCCACCTCGCTTCGCCCGAAAAAAACTCTGCAAGATCGCCTGGCACTCTTCTTCCAGCAGGCCTCCCAGGACTTCCACGCGGTGATTCAGCCGACGCTCGGACGGGATGTCGAAGAGTGAGCCACAAGCGCCGGCCTTGGGGTCCCAGGCTCCGAACACGAGTCGCGCAATGCGGGCTTGTACAGCGGCACCGGCGCACATGGGGCAGGGTTCGAGCGTCACGTAGAGCGTCGAGTCGGTCAGTCGCCATGTCCGAAGGTGATCGGCTGCTTTCCGAATGGCGAGGAGTTCGGCGTGAGCCGTCGGATCTTGCCGAGATTCGCGGAGATTATGGGCGGAAGCCAGGACCTTGCCCTCGTGCACGAGGACCGCGGCGATCGGCACTTCTCCCGCCGCGGGCGCGGACCGAGCCAGCTCCAGAGCCAGTCGCATAAAGTGGCGATCAACGTCGTTCCAACGCATGAGACGATCCACGGCCGCGTGCCGATCGCTTCCCGGGCATGGTAACACAGGGGCTTTGATCGAGGGCAGGGGTGTGAAAAAAGAAAAGAGGATGGCTACAAGGAACTCCGGAGGTACGGCACCCCTGCAGGTTGCCGACCTCCTCCGGCCGGTTCCAAGCTGACGGAAAAAGCCTTCGTGCCGGGAAAATCGGGGACGGACTGAACGAACAGGTGGGAGGTTTCTCCTTTGCCGACGCGAAAAGCGCCGACGCTGACGGGTTTCTCGTTCAATAGCCAGAGTCGATACTCCGTTCCGGCGGGACATGCGGGAAGATTCAGCGTGTACAGCCAGGCTTTCCGGGTTCGGTGATCATAGAGGAAGATCCCTGAGGCGTCCCTGGCTGCTTCCGTTCCGGCCAGGACGGCGGCTTTAACGGTCTGTGTCCGCAAGAGCACGGCCAACTCGTCTTCGGGTGTGCGAGCGCGGCGTTTCTCGTACAGATCGAGTTGGGTTTTGAGGACGTCTAATTCGGCTTCGCGCTGGATCAGTTGATCTTTGAGCTCGGCCGTATCGGCCAGAGAGCGTTGCAGTTCTTCGCGTGCGCGAAGCAGGGCTTGCTCGCGCTCTTCGAGCTGACGTTGCAACTCGGCCGATCGAGAGGCGGCGGAAGCGGCTTGCGCCTTCCACTGCGTTAACGCGACCGAGTCGTCCGTCACGTGCGAATCATGAGCGATCCACGCCATGGCGACGCTGCCGGCCACGGCCGCGGCGACGGCCGATCCGATGATCCATTTCGGCACACCGTTCATCCATGCGATTGTGGAGCGGGAATCCGGTTGAGATACGTGCTCCATCCATTTCCCCGGCCCAAGGCGCGGGAGATCCGAGGTGTGTCCCATCGTGTCATGGCCGACGGTGGACGCCTGCGCCGCCATGATGGAGGCTTTCAATAAGCGGGGTGGCGAGACGACGTCCAAGCCGAACGGAAGGGCGGTCGCCACGGCCTGGAATTCCCGAAGCGCGGAATGACAGGAGGGGCAACCGGACAGCAAGTGCGCGTCGAGCACTTGTCGCTCGCTTCGTTCCAGCGCACCGATTACGTACAGTGGAATTGCGTCTTCCAGTTCACCGTGGGTCATGAAGGGATATTGCGCTCCTCGTCTTTTTGCAGGGCTTCCCGCAGTTTGATCATGGCGAGCTTGATGCGGGTCTTCACGGTTTCAGGAGGTTGATTGAGCCTGGAGGAAATGTCCGCATAAGAGAGACCGGCATAGTAGGCCATTTCGATGGCTTCCCGCTGTGCCGACGGCAGACCGGCTGCCGCGGCCAGGATCAGTCGTCGGAGCTCCTGGTCGGCCCGTGCGTCGAAGGAGCCGGAGGGTTGGTCCGCCGCCCGTTCCGCCGTTGAGCCGTTCGGCAGGTCGGCGGACCGGCGTTTGGCTCGGATGCTTCCCGCTCGTAGTCGGTCGACGGCGCGGTTGCGAGTCAACGTGATCAACCAAGCGATAGGCGTGCCGCGGCCTACGTCGTATCGCACCGACTTTTTCCGGATTTCAAGATAGATCTCTTGCAACAAGTCGGCAGCTTCCTCGCGGTTTCCCAAAATTTTGAGCGCGAGGCTGTAAAGAAGCGTGCCGGACAGATCATAAAGGAGAGAGAAGGCCTGATGCTCGCCCTTCATCACTCTGGACAGCAGAGCGGGCTCGATGGTTGAGACGGCTTGTTCCGGATCCTGGCGCATAAACGACGTCTGAGAAGCCCGACGCGTCCTTCGTCGAGCACGCGCTCGTTACTATAGCATTGTTTCTCCGTTCGACGAATGAAACGGGCAATCCGCGCGCATCACAAAAACGCCGCTAACAATCGGGCGGCATCCTCCGCTCCGCTCATCGCGGGCGGGGGAGAAGGCGGGGGAGGAAGAGCGACGGCGGAATCGAGTGCGGTCAACCACCGACCGGCGGTGAAATCCTGCTGCGACAATTCGATCCCTCGCCCGTGCCGGTGAAGGAACTCCACCAACGGTTGCTCGTCGACGAAATTGTATCGGCGGATATAGACGAGCGGAATGCCCAGTGCCACGGCTTCGACCACCGTTCCGTATCCCGGCTTTGTCATGATGACGTCCACGGAGGCCAACAGTTCTTTGAAGGAAAAAGGCAGCGAGCGGGTTGAGACAAATCGCTGATCACCGGGAGGAACCGAGCCGTCGAAGAGGAACCGATACCCGGTCACCGCATGCAAGGATTCAAACGGAAGAGTCGCCAACGGGATGCCGCCGAATCCGACCAGCACCGTCCGCTCTCCGGGAGCCAGCCGAAGGCACGCCGCGAGTCGATCGCGGGTGGGGGAGGCGGGCTCCGCGATCGGACCGACGTCGAGTAGTCGCCGAAAACCGGCGACGACAGGCGCCGGCGTAATGCGGAGCGCGAGATCGGCACGAGCATAGGCTTGGCGGATCGCATGTAGCAACGCCTCATGGGGAATCTCCGGCGGAGGCGCGAACGCCGCAAGCACCAGGTCCCACGTAAAATTCGTGAGTGCGACAGTGGGAATGCCGGCCTCCGCTCCGGCTGCGACGGCCAAGTAGGGGGTGTCGGCCAGGATCAGATCGGGGCGGGCGTCAAGGATGGCGGACGCTTCGGCCTGCAGCCGTTCTTCCCAGGTCAAATGAAACCGATGGTGCGCCCGCCACGTTGCCGCCGTATCGATCGACAGCGGTCCCTCTTGAAGGCAGCCGACATCTTGTTGCACGGGTTGAATGTCAAAGGGAACCGCAAGCCGGTTCGTGAAAAACGAAGGAGGAACGGTGGTTCGAAGCAGCACTCGGAGATCGGGAACGAGTCGCCCCAACGCATGAAGAACCGGAACGACCTGCGCGGCGTGGCCGAATCCGTGGGCGGAGATCGCGGCCCAGATCAGCGGCATCGAAAAAAAGGAAGCTCAAACGACAGGCGACGCGCGAACCCATGCGGAGGGAAAAGCGAAACCGAAGACGCTGGTCCCTTGAGGCTCGGCACGGTCAACTGTTCGAGTGATCGGATTCCATGGGAGCGATGTTGTACAACAGCTCAAGGTCGAAATCGTCGACCAGTTCGTTGAACGCGCCGGCGCCCATATCGGAGCGGACTTCGGCCATGACGAGATCGATGGCGGGGGCGGCATGTTGTCCGAACTGGGTGATGGCCCATTCGATGCGCTGTCGAGCCTCGGTGAGGGTCATGAACGGCTCCTTTCTCACGGCTGATTGCGTGCGCGAACCCTTGACTGTTTTGCGCCTCGTCGCCGTGGGCGCCATCACTATAGCATCGAAGAGTCGGAATCCGCTAGGGCGCGGGGTTGATGGCGATGGGCACGGCTGGATTTGTATCCTGCCGGGAAGTCGACTTGCGAGCCCCCACGGTGACGGTGCGGATTGCCGGGGGGGATGAGGGGTGGCCGGCCAGGTATCGCTCGCTGTCCCGTACCAGTTGACGCATCAAATCTTGCAGGCAAGTCTCCGTCACCTGTCCCTTGAGTTCGTCGAACAGAATCGGCGTGGCTCCAAAAAGATGATAGCGGGCGGTTCCGGAGGAGGAGGCCTCGTAGCGACGGACATCGCCGTCCCACCGTTCGAGTTCCAACGTGGCCTGAGCGGCGTAGCCGTAATCGAGCTCGATGAGCGGCGCGAGAAGAAACATCGAAGCCCCGACCAGAAATCCTTTCCAGGCCGAAGCTCCCGACCGGGGCTCGATGGTCTCTTCCAGGGTCATTCGCGCGGTCACGGTCGTCTCGCTCAAGGAGGACGAGTCGCCTCCCAAGGGAATCACGGTCGAGAAGAGGCGGGTTTCTTGAACGCTGGTGAGCAGGCGACGCTCCAAATCGGATGACGGATGCTGATGAGCACCGTTCTGAATCACGTGAAAGCCCTCCACGACGAGGGGAACCCGTTCATCCTTGGAGACCGTGCGCGCGACGAAGGTTGCATCGGACGGCGTAGAGGGCATCACGTCGATCCAGCGACCGCATCCGAGCGTCGTCATGGCGAACAGCCCCAGCATGATCCAGCCTGTCCTGTAAGCAGTCATACGGTGTCTCCTTAGAAATAAAATGAAAACCCGCAGAAGGGGAGACTCGAGTTGAGCCCCAAATTCGGATACGCGGTGCCGGCGTTGGAAATATGATGAAATCGGTAGCCGACGTTGAAGGCCGTCTGCGGCGTGAGAAACCATGACAGGCCGACGCCGCCGGTCACGATGAAGTTGAACTCGTTGGCTTCCTCGGGGATCCGTCCGCCCAGGTCGGTCCAGAACGGACCTCCGGCGAACTCCAGATAGGGGCGCAGCCGATCCGTGACGATGAGGCTGTATTTGATTTTTGGCGTAAAGCCGATGCCGTGTGTCAGGATCGGTTCGCGGAATTGCAGATAGACCATTTCCGCACCGATGGCGACCTGTCCGCGAAGCCAGCTTGGGCCGAAAGGATCGGTGAGCGTCATCATCCACGACGGCATCAGGGCCGGCCCCTGCTGTTTGGTCGTATGGTCCGTCGTCAGCCGATGGGGCAGCAGATATCCGGCGGAGAGGCCCACTTCTTGAGTGCCGATCGTGATGTGCGGGGCATCGGGAGATCGGTCTTCGGCCTGCACCGGCTGAATAGCCATGTATGTTCCAGCGATGATGATGATGAATGCTCGAATACAAAACGGCATGTGCGATCCGTGACAATCTTCTGTCGGTCGGTCCGGGTCGAAACTTAACCGTCCGGGCGACGTTGTCACGGTAGCAGAGGATTCCAACTTGTCCAGTAATTCCGTCTTTCAAGAGGCATGGCCGAGGGAATGCGGGATGAGCAAGCGGGGTGTGCGCGCAGATGAAGGACGGAGAAGAAAAATGATCAGCGGGCTTGGTTCAGCGCGGCCAGGCGGGCGGAATCGGTCGCCAGTTCCGGAAGCCGGTACCGCCGGTCGAGCAAGACCGCTCGCTCCAGACAGCGGCGGGCTGAAATCACATCGCGACGGGACTCATAGACAGTGGCGAGCAAGCGAAGCACGGCGGCTTCGGCGGGTTCCTGGCCGAGCCGAATGTAATGTTCCGAGGCATTGTTGAGACAACGTTCGGCTTGAACGAGATCACCATGGTCGAAGAACGTTTTCCCCAGTTGGCTGTACGTGACCGCCAGGCCTTCTTCATTGCCGACGATCCGATGATAATCGAGCGCCCGCGCAAACGACGCGACGGCCTCGTTCCATCGGCCGTCACGGGCCTCTTGCTGTCCCAGATTGTGATAGAGGATGCCGAGAGCACGATCGTCCTTCAATTCGCGCAGGAGGTCCAATGCCTCAAGATAATAGGGACGGGCTTTGTCCGGGCAGTCGGCGCCGATCAGGAGATTGCCGAGATTGACGAGCGTGTGGGCGATGGCGTGTTGATTGCGCTCCGTCCGCTGGATGGTCAGGACTTCACGGTAGCATCGCTCCGCGCGGTCGAAGTCGTTCATCAGCGCGCAGGTGTTTCCCAGGTTGCCCAATGAGTTGGCGAGCTCGCTTCGGTTGCCGTCGGCGCGGTCTTCCGCTACCGCCGCTTCCCAGGCCTCGCGGGCATGGCTCAGATCTCCGCGATGCAGGAAAATCCGAGCCCGCTGTTTGTGATCATCGCCCATGCGTCATCGGCGTCAACGAGAGGCGGCGATTCCCGGTGTTCGGGAGGTTAACACGACGTCCACACTCAATACGTAACCTGTAAGGCTTCCCAGCGTCAGTCGCCCCCCTTCGGTGTGTCGCTCTGGTAGTCGATCAGCATTTCCTCTTCTTCTTGCAAACCCAACCCCGTCCGAAAAGAGGCGCGCAATTCCGTGATTCGCTCGGTGTGGAGAGGGTCGCCGACTTTATGTGATGCGAGATAGGCTTCGCAGAGCGCCAAACCCGTTTCGAAGTGACGGGCGATCGTTTCTTCCGCCGCCTGTTGCCAAGTAATGTAGATGCAAAAGGCCTGAAACGAGCGTGCGTTCGGATAGTGATACGCGAGCACGAGCAAACGTTCATAGGCCTCCCGTGCCTCCGTGCCGGCGGTGGAGGAAAACGTTCGCTCCAACGCAACGGCCGTTTCCCAATCCGGGCCGAGTTCCTGTCGGGATTCGCGAAAGGCGTCTTGGGCGGCGAGGGCCGGATCGAAACGCATGACGGCTCCCACTCTTTCTCGAAGGCTGACTTGTCGGGAGACTTGAGAATACCGGGAAGTCGAAAGGAGATCAATGTGTGAGGCGAGCCGTTTCGGTCTCGACCGCTGAACCGTCGACATTTACTTTGTCGCTTCCGCTCGCTAGACTGCCGTTCCGATTGCGATGAATGCCGACGATCGATCTTCAACTTCAGGACACAAGGCTGAATCAGCATCGGATAATCCCGTCGAGCGGGTGATTCGCTACCACGAGCGGACCAAGCACCACTACCATCGCTATGCCCGATCGTTGGGGTTTTTAGATTGGGCCAATCAGCCTGATCCCTTTCGGCGGTTTGCGGGCGCGGAGTTGATCTTGCTTCCTTTGCTGGAAGCCGATGAAGAGCCGGAATCGCCGCCCTATGAGGCGATCTACGAGCCTGGTGCCGTTCCCTGTCGGCCGGTGACCAAACGAACGCTCTCGCGTTTCTTTGAGTTTGCCTTGGCCCTGTCGGCTTGGAAGAAGGCGGGGCAATCCGAATGGGCCTTGCGGAGCAATCCCTCCTCCGGCAATTTGCACCCGACGGAAGGCTATGTGGTGGTACCGTGGATCGAGGGGCTCGGTCTTGAGCCAGGGCTCTATCACTATGCCCCCAAAGAACATGGATTGGAGCGGCGTGCATCGTTTCCAACCGATCTGGTGACGGCGATGCTGGCTCCCTTTCCCGACGGCTCGTTCCTCTTCGGCCTCACATCGGTGCATTGGCGGGAGGCCTGGAAATACGGAGAAAGAGCCTTTCGCT
>JAIWOH010000044.1 GCA_020216985.1 Nitrospira sp. | reverse complement strand
ATTGCAATCATGACGTCGGCCACGCGATCGGCACGGCCCGCATCGCCGCTGCGACGCTCGGTTGGCGCATGATGCTGTTGGATGGCACGAACCAACAAACGGTCGCCTCGCTGTTGGGAACTGATCGGGACGACGACTTTGCCGAAGCGGAGCCCGAACATCCGGACTGTCTGAGCGTCGTCTGGCCGAACATCATTGATAACGGCGGCGGGATACCGGATCGGCCTTCGGTTCCCTGCGTGCTCGATCCGGCGATCGTTCGAGAATTGGCCGGATCACGATGGCATGGGAAGGCCAACCGGTTGAGCCAAGACCATGCCGTGCACTGGGACGTCATCGACGAAGCGGCGGCCGCGAGCTGGAAGAACGTGACGGAGTCGCGGGCGGTGAATCTTCCCGATTCGTTTGCGACCGATGCTTCGCGGCTGATAAACCGAAGGGGCCCCTCGGCCGGGCAGATCATCCGCCAGCGTCGAAGCGCCGTGGCCTACGACGGCAAAACGTCGATTGCTGCGCCGGTCTTTTTTCGCATATTGCAACGTGTCATGCCGCGAGGCGAGCGCTCGCAATTGGAGCGGCCGATGCCGTGGGATGCCTGGCCCTATGAACCGGCCGTTCATCTGCTGTTGTTCGTTCATCGGATCGACGGCTTGACGCCGGGGATCTATTTTCTCGCTCGCGACGAAAACAAATTGCCGTTCATCCGTGAATCCATCAATCCCGAGATCAACTGGGTGCCGGCGCCGGGCCGTCCGGAGGATCTGCCGCTTTTCTGGTTGCTCGAAGGGGACGCGCGGAGCTTGGCGGCGCAGGTCAGTTGCCACCAGGACATCGCGGGGGACAGTGCCTTTTCCTGCGGCATGGTGGCCGAATTTGAAGGGCCGTTGCGGCGACACGGCGCATGGATGTATCCGCGGCTCTTTTGGGAGGCGGGTTTGCTGGGACAGGTGCTGTATCTGGAGGCGGAGGCGGCCGGAGTGCGGGGAACCGGCATCGGCTGTTTTTTCGACGATCCCGTCCATCAAATTATCGCCGTGCAGGAGCTGAGTTTGCAATCGCTCTATCATTTCACCGTCGGCGGGCCGGTTGAAGATCGACGGCTCATGACGCTGCCGCCCTATGGACATCTCAATCGGGAAGGGCGTGAGGTGGGTGATGTTTAAGATCAAGAAAAAACCCGAGAAGTCCAAGCCGATCGTCCTCTACAACATCGTGGAGGACTATTCCGAATTCGACGCGCCGGGCAACGTGACGGTCTGCGCGATGACGTTTCCGGAAGATCTGGAAGCCCATGCCAAGATTCTGTCGGAAAGTTACGATGTGCCGCTCGACGCGATGACGACGTTGCTCAGGGAGGGAGGGGTCCATGTGTATCCGCAGGCCGGCGGATTGTTGACGCGCGGCTTGTTTGCCTGCGTCATCGATCGGACCGGCGCAAGTCCCAAGCAGACCTTCGTCTTGGATCTGATGCAGTTTGCCGAGGCGGAGCAACTGTCGCGGGCGCGGGGGATGACGTTGGAGGAAGCGGCGATACTGGTGTTTCAGAGCACTCTTCCGAAAGATCTGCAAGAGAGGTTGAAATCAAAGAATCTGGGGCTGGACTATCGCACGTTGGATCATTCCGTCGCCAAGGGGGGAGACATCAAGTACATCGATTTCCGCAAGGATTGGTCGCCCCATTTCAAGCGGCTCTGCATTATGCCGGACGGTCGGCTTGTGGAAACCGGCGGCCTACGGGAGTTCGCCGAGTTACACGGGATCACGATGGAACAGGCCAAGACGCTGATCGAGCAGGGAGGGGTCCTCGAAGTGAACGGAGAAGCGCTGGCCTGTCAAATCGTGAACGGCCGGCCGGCGGTGGCGCGGTTCAGCGCGGCGAATTACGCCAAGGCCAAGCGGTTGGCGAAAGAAAAGAGACTTCATCTCATGGACGCGTTGAGCGAGGTCGGATTCAGCGATCCGGCGATGATGCGCGGGCTGGCGCGCAGGCGCATGACGGGACGGTAGAAGATCGACGGTCTGCCTGTCGTCCGATTTGAAGGGGGAAGGGGTGAAGGGAAACGGTGTGACGTCAAATGGTCGCAGCGTGATCGATCCAATCACGGCGCCGCAAGTTCTTCCTTTACGATGTGGAGAAGGGCGTTGATGTCGAACGGCTTTTCGATCGTGCGGCGCGCGCCGAACAGTTTGGCCACGTCCAGGAAGTTGCGGTCTCCCTGGGCCCCTGTCATCGCGATCACTTTGGCGTCGAGATATTCACGAGTGAGCTGAAGGGTCGCTTCCAATCCGTCCGTATCAGGCATCAAGAGGTCCATGATCACCAGGTCCACGGGCTGTTTCTGGTACAAAACCAGCCCCTCGCGGCCGTTGGCGGCCTCGAGCACGTGGTGCCCCTCTTTTTCGAGGAGTTCTCTTAACAGCTTCCGAATCGACTGTTCGTCATCGATGACCAGGATGGTGGCCATAGGGAATCCTCCACGAACGGATTGAATCTTACCCGGCGGCCTTCATGCTGTCTAGAAAGAAATATGTCCTCGAGATCGATGGAGATGTGGAGTCAGGATGTGCGCGTGATGCGCGAAGGAACAAAAACCGGTTGACCGTCATTCCGATTTTTGCTAGAAGAGCTCCGCCTGTCGTGCTACAACGAGCAATATCTTCAATCAATCCAATCAATTCTTCGGAACAGGATCTCATGGACAAGATGACCGATGTGAAACAGGGCTGGACTCGTCGCTCGTTTGTGCGGGCGGCCTTGGTGGGAGCGGTGCTATTGGCTGGACGGTGGATCTGTCCGTCGGAAACGTTTGCGCGCGAGGTGCCGGATCGGGACTTGCCGGAGGGGCGGCTGACGTTCGTTAACCTTTGGACCGACGAACGACTGGACGTGACGTATCGTGACGAAGAGGGGCGCTATGACTTGGACGCTCTCGACGAGGTGAATCACATTCTGCGATGCCATCACACGGGGGAAGTCGCCGCCATCGACGTGCGGGTGATCGAGCACGTCAACTTGGTTCAGAAATCGCTGGGAGGCCGTCGAGAGATTCACGTCGTTTCCGGCTATCGGTCGCCGGAGTACAACGCCATGTTGGTTCGGTCGGGTCGGAGAGCGGCCAAACACAGCCTTCATATGCAGGGACAGGCGATCGATATTCGAATCCCGGGCGTCCATCCGAAGGTGATTCGTCAAACCGCGATGAAATTACAATACGGCGGCGTCGGCTACTATCCCCGATCGAAATTCGTGCATTTGGACTCCGGCCCCTTCCGCCACTGGTAGCCTCCTCGCCGGGTCGTTCTTTTCCGAGACTCACGTCATCACGTCGGCCGGAGCCAACGGCCTGCCGGGCCGGTGGACCGCTCCCCGGTGCAGGCCCGTTTCCCCCCGTCGCGTCATTCTTGCTTCAGAAACAGCGCCGCAAGCGGCGGGAGGGTCAGGAGCAGGGAATGAGGAAAGTGGTGAGAAGCAAGCGAGGAGGAAGAGATTCCGCCTCCGTTGCCGACGTTGCTTCCGCCGTAACAGTCGGCGTCTGTGTTGAGCAATTCCCGATACCATCCCGATTTAGGCACGCCGATACGATAGTCATGACGGGGAACCGGCGTGAGATTGTACACGCAGACGACCGAACGACCCGTCGCCGGCGACGTGCGCAGAAAAGCGATCACCGAATTGTCCGCATCGTGAAAGTCGATCCACTGAAATCCACTCCAATCGAAGTCCGCTTCATGGAGCGCCGGCTCCGTTCGGTACAGGTGGTTCAAGTCACGGACAAGGCGCTGGAGCCCGCGATGAGGCTCGAACTCGCAGAGGTGCCAGTCCAGGCTCCGATCATGATTCCATTCACGCCATTGGCCGAATTCTCCGCCCATGAACAGCATTTTCTTTCCCGGATGGCCGTACATGAGGCCGTAGAGCAGTCGGAGATTGGCGAATCGCTGCCAAAAGTCGCCGGGCATCTTGTCGAGCAGGGATCGTTTGCCGTGAACGACTTCGTCGTGTGACAGGGCCAGGACGAAATTTTCCGAGAACGCGTACAACAATCCGAAGGTGATCTGATCCTGATGGAACCGGCGATGCACCGGGTCGCGCCCGAAATATTCCAACATGTCGTGCATCCATCCCATGTTCCATTTGAACGTGAATCCCAGCCCCCCCGTGTAGGTGGGACGAGAGACGCCGGGCCACGCGGTGGATTCCTCGGCGATCATGATCGCGCCCGGATGTTCGCGATGCACCAGGACGTTTAAGTCCTTAATGAACGAGACGGCCCCCAGGTTCTCGTGGCTGCCGAATTCGTTGGGGATCCACTCGCCGGGCTTGCGCCCGTAATCCAGATACAGCATGGACGCCACGGCGTCCACCCGCAGTCCGTCAATGTGGTACCTATCGAGCCAAAATAGGGCGCTGTTGAGGAGGAACGATCGAACTTCCGGCCGATCATAATTGAAAATTCGGCTGTGCCAGTCCGGATGGTAGCCGCGGCGGGGATCGGCGTGATCGTACAAATGTGTGCCGTCAAAGGTCGCCAGTCCGTGGGGGTCGTCGGGGAAATGGGCGGGGGACCAGTCCATGATGACGCCCAGGCCGGCTTGGTGGGCGGCGTCCACGAATGCCATGAACTCTTCAGGCCGGCCGTACCGGCTGGTGGCGGCGAAATAGCCGGTCGATTGATAGCCCCATGAGCCGTCGAACGGATGTTCCGTTACCGGCAATAATTCGAGGTGGGTGTAGCCCAGGTCTTTTGCATAGGGAATCAGTTTCTGCGCAAGTTCCTGATAGGTCAGCCAACGGTCGCCTTCTTCGGGAACGCGCATCCAGGAGCCGAGATGCACTTCGTAAATCGCAAGGGGAGCGGTCAGCGGATTCCAATGCGCACGAGCGGCCATCCAGTCGTGATCGTGCCAGACGTAGCGGGAAAGGTCCCGGACGACGGAGGCGGTGCGAGGGCGCAATTCGCCGGCGTAGGCATAGGGGTCGGCTTTGACGAGCAGGGCGCCGTTGTGCCGGCTGAGGATTTCGTATTTATAGAGGGCCTCTTCTTGCAGGTCGGGAACAAACAGTTCCCAGAGTCCGGTCGGGCCCCGATTGACCATGGGGTGGCAGCGGCCGTCCCATCGGTTAAAGTCGCCGATGACGCTCACCCGCGCGGCATTCGGAGCCCAAACGACGAAGTGCGCGCCTATGATGTCATTGACGCATCGTAAGTGAGCCCCCAACCGTTCATAGGCCTTGTACCAGGTTCCCTCGGCGAAGAGGTGCAGTTCAAAATCCGTCAACAGGGGAGGGAAAGCATAGGGGTCGTGCGTCTCGATAATAGTGCCGTCGTCTCGCTCTACTCTGAAACGATATTGAGGGATTGCCGTGTCTTCTGGCGCGATGGCTTCAAACAGGCCGGCTTCGTGGAGACGGGTCATCGGGATGGATTGCGCCGTCGGTGTCGGCCGTATCGCAGCCGATGTGGCATGGGGAAACCATGCACGGATGAGGAGGCGACGTTGGCCGTCGATCATGCACGGATGAGGGCCCAACAGGGCGCGCGGATTCCAGTGAGTGCCCGCAATGAGACGGTCGAGATCATCTTGCTCAAGATGAAGCGTGGGCGACATGTCGCTATCCTAGCAGGATGGCCGGAGCGTCCGCCAATTCTTTTGCTCGGACCTTCATCAAAAAAGGAAATATCAAAAACCAAAGAAGGTTCAGCGGGCACAAGCGGCTCGGCCCGGTTGTCTCTTCAACGAGCCTTGATCTTCTGCGAAGGCACATTCACGATCGTTTACAGTCATTGCATTGCGGCCGGCATCCCCCGATAATGCGCGTCGCATGTTGATCACACGAGGGAGCGTATGTCCGACTTGGCGTTGGCGTTACTGATTTTCGGCACGGCTTATCTGGCCATTATTACCGAGCGGATCCACAAAACTATCGTGGCGTTGGGCGGCGCGGCCCTGATGATCGGGCTCGGCGTCGTGTCGCAGGACGAAGCGTTCTACTCGCATGAATTCGGAGTGGACTACAATGTGGTCTTTCTGCTGATCGGGATGATGGTCATCATCAACATCGTCCGGGAAACGGGTTTGTTCGAAGTGCTGGCGATTTGGGCTGCCAAGACGGCCAAGGCGAAGCCGTTTCGGCTCATGGTCTTGTTGGCCGTCTTGACGGCCGGTTTGTCGGCGATGCTCGACAATGTGACGACCGTTCTGCTGATGGCACCGGTGACCTTGGCCATCAGCAAGCGTCTGGAGCTGAACCCCGTCACGTTTCTCTTGTGCGAGGCGATGTCGTCCAACATCGGGGGCACCGCCACGCTGGTCGGCGATCCCCCCAACATCATGATTTCGAGCAAAGCGGATTTGGGCTATCTGGACTTTTTGTTGGTTCTGGGGCCTGTGGCGGTGGCGATTATGGGAGCGTTCCTGGGAGTGATGTGGGCGATGTTCGGTCGCCGGATGACCGTCGATCCGCACTTGCGCGAATCGGTGATGGCGCTGAATCCCAAAGACGCGATTCGCGATCAAGGGTTGTTGCGTCGCTGCCTGTGGGCGCTGGGCGCGGTCAATCTCGGCTTTTGTTTCCATTCGTTCGTTCATCTGGAGCCGGCGACCGTCGCGCTGTTGGGAGCGAGCGCGTTCATGCTGCTCGGCCATGCCCGCAACCGAGCCAATGAAACCGAGGAGATGACCTATCTGGCGGAGGTCGAATGGAAAACGATCTTTTTCTTCATCGGGCTTTTTATTTTGGTCGGGAGCCTCGTCAAAGTCGGAGCGATTCGCTTTCTGGCCGAGCGGTTGGTGCATCTCACGGAAGGCAACATGGTCGGCGCCACCTTTGCTGTGCTGCTGGGGTCTGCCATGCTGTCTGCCTTTGTGGACAACATCCCCTACGTCGCGGCGATGAATCCGTTAATTGTTGATCTGGCCCGTTCCCTCTATCCTGACATCGCAGACTACACTACCTTGGTCCATCAGCCGGATATCATCCCCCTCTGGTGGGCGCTGGCGTTGGGGGCCTGTCTGGGCGGTAACGGCACGATCATCGGCGCAAGCGCGAACGTCGTCATCGTGGACATCGCGCGCAAGGCCGGCTATCGCATCACCTTTTGGCAGTTCTTCAAACTCGGGTTCCCGGTCATGGTCGGCTCCATCGCCATCAGCGCGGTCTATCTGTGGCTCTTGTTTCTGCGATGAGGCGGACGGAGCCTTCAACGCGGGGAATCTTCACCATCATCATGAAACGAGGTCGAGCATGTACGTGTGGAGCAAACGGTTGGTCGTCGGGATTCTGGTCGGCTTTGCGGCGCTGCTGGGATTGTTTCTGATCCAAGGAACGGGGGAGGAGTCCAGCGTACTCAAAGCGCATACGGTCCGATGGATCGCGCTGAACTACGTCGGCTTGATGATCTGGGTCTTCGTTTGGATGATCGATCAGACGCGGGTGCGGGGGCGAAACGTGTGGGCCTGGCTCGTCCCCTTCTTGATCGCCCCGCTGCCCACACTGATGGCGCTCATTGTGTTTCTGCAACGGCCGATGAGGCGGTAGAGTGCCTCCCGGAAAATACGGAGGAGAGAACAGCCGGCAGAGGCTCCCACTGGGGACAAGTGGACTGACTTCAGGGCTAGGCGGCGGAGGTCGCCAACCTCCGCCGCGGGTGGCGCGTCATGAGGATGCCGTCTTTCGGCCGCAAGGTCACCATCAGTTGGGGCTCGACTCGCTCTTGGGCCAACTGCAAGTCATAACGCTGTCCGATCAAGGCCAGGAGCAACGGGCCCTCAAGCAACGCAAAGTGCGTCCCCACACAGGCTCTCGGCCCCGCTCCAAAGGGAATGTAGGCGCAGCGGGAGAGGGACCGGTCTCCTTTCAGCCATCGTTCCGGTAGAAATCGGTCCGGGTCGGGCCAAAAGGCAGGATGTCGGTGCAGATTGTAGGTGCCGATCAACACCACCGAACCGGCCGGAAGCGTCAGGCCGCCGACGGTCGTCTCCGTCGCCGCCTTCCGCTGGATGGCCGGAGCGGGAGGAAACAGGCGCAGTGATTCGTCAAAGAGGGCTCGCGTAAAGGGCAGGTTCGGCAGATCGTCCGCCGTCGGCCTCTTATCTCCGAGCACGCGATCCAGCTCTTCGTGAAACCGGGCTTTCACGTCGGGATGGGTCGCCAGGAGATACCAGGTCCAGGCCAGCGCGTTGGCGGTGGTTTCGTGTCCGGCCGCGAAGATTGTTAGCGCCTCGTCCCGCAGTTCCTGATCGGTCAAGCCCGCGCCGGTTTCCTCGTCACGCGCGTCAAGGAGACGATCCAAAAGATCGCCATGCCGTTGCCCGCTTCCACGCCGCTCGGCGATGAGGCTGTAAATCAAGCCGTCCATGAATCCCATGACCCGGCGGAATTCGCGGTTTCGCCTCGTCGGCAGCCAGCCTGGAGGATGGAGCGGATTGTGAAAGGAGTCGAACGCGTAGCGCAAACTCACGCGCAGGGCACGGCTGATCTGATCGAGATGATGAGCGACGCTGGTGGTGAACATGGTGTGGGAGATCACCTCGAGCGTCAGTGCCATCATTTCGGCGGCGATGTCGATCGGTTGCTCCGTCCGCTCAGACCACCCGGCAATGCGCTGCTCGCCGATCTGGACCATTCGATCGGCCATCGCCGTGAGCCGCGTCCGATGAAAGATCGGCTGAATGATCCGGCGATGGCGTTTCCAGACCTCTCCCGAACTGGTGACCAGGCCGTTGCCCAGAACCAATGCGAGTCCGACCGGCCGCCGAGGGTCGTACACTTTCACAAACCGGTCGGCTTGCCGGACCAGAATTTCTTCAGCCAGATCTGGATGGCTGAACAGGAGAAGCGTGTTAGAGCCAAGCCGAAAACGTAGCGCGTCGCCATACCGTCGCCACCACTCAGCTATGGTCTGGAGCGGATTCTTCTTAAAGATGCCGGCGTGACCGAACAGCGGCAGACCGCCCGGGACGTCCACCAGTTTGAAAGAAGATCCAGAATCGGACATGACGGGGCGGACCGTACCACATTCCGGCAGGAGCATCAAATTGAACGACGATGTCTCCGTACGGCCCGCTTGCGGCTGTCAAGATGTCGTGATCCGCCGGCTCATCTCGACCTTCGGGACTCGTTCCAGCCGAGCCAGTCGCTTAATCAGCGCCTGGCCCTTGCGGGTTCCTCCGCCGATTAGCCCGGCCTGCCGATTTTTCCAACGAGGCCGTCGGCCTTGGAACAAGGTCCAGCGAGGCGAGCGGTTGACCTCGCGAAGGGTTTGTATGATCGGAGTAGTAGGGAGATGGAGAGAACGTGGTTGCTCTTTGAGCCAAGTCATGGGCACACCTCCTCTGTGAAGGTCATTACTGTGACAGTTTGAGATTATGGGCAAATAACGCCGATGTTACGGCTGTATGACAAATGATTCGGGGTTGGAGCAAGAGATGTGCTGGAAAAGCCAGCAACCGACGCGCGATCTCATGACCGGACTTAAACCCTGCCTGGTGCGATCCCCGAACGGCTTCTTGAATTGATGCCAGAGAGTGTTATCTAGAAGTGGGCGGAGGTTTCGGTGAGAGGAACAAACAAAAAAGAGAGGTCGAGCGTAGGGGTGGTGAGCAAGCCCACCAAAGAGTGGGAAGCCTAAAATCCCTCTAAGACCTCAATAGTAAAGCAAGCTCTCTGAACCAGCCTCCGCCGGGAAAGGAAAGAGGGACGAAAGGAGGGGTGCGATGCTCATAGAAGGTTGGCAGCCAAGGAAAAAACTCACTCTTCTGGTGCCAGTGGGCGAAGGGCTTTCCCTCGTGGGAGGACGGGATGAAGGTTCGAGGTACGCGCCTGTATCCCTCGGTGCCAGTAGGCACGGCCGTCAGATGCGAGCCCGATGACCACGGCGCGGGGCAACCAGCGAAAGGCGACTGGAGGGTTGCCGGACGGCATCCTGGGAGTCCTCTCAAGAGAGGAGGTCGCCAGAAGAGTGAGAGTGAGAAAGGGGAGAGTGGCGTGCAGGCAGAT
>JAIWOH010000038.1 GCA_020216985.1 Nitrospira sp. | reverse complement strand
GAAGGATGCTCTGTTTCAAACATTTCTACGGGATACCATTGAAGAGTCCGGCGTGATGTTGGTTCGGCTGGACACAGACGGTCTCGATCGGATTCTCTCCCTGCGTCGGTCGGTTGACCTCGACTTCGATGACGCCTATCAATATGTCGCCGCCGAAGCCAATCGCTTGACGATCGTCAGCTTCGATGCCGATTTCGACCGAACCGGGCGGGGGAGAAAGACTCCTCAGGCGGTCTTGCAAACTTGACCGGCATTCGATGAGCGGCTACGAAGTTCCCGATCCCATTCTGAATTCTCCGTTCGACGAGCCCACCGAACATTGGCATATCGTGGAAGGCGAAACGCCGGAGCGGCGGCCCGGTCGCCGTCCGGCGATGTACTTCTATCGTGATCCGAAAGCGAAACCGGAGACCGAGGCCGGGTGTGTCGTCGGCACTGCCATTGAATTGACGCTCGTCAACCGCATTCGCGCGCAGGTGAAGAAGTGGCGGCTGGACGGCTATCCCGGCGTGACGAGAACCACGCTGGAGTTGCTGCAGTGGTGGCGGCGCGATGGGCGGGCGCAGCGGCTCTTCTTCGCGCAGCTCGATGCGGCGGAAACAATCATCTTCCTCATGGAGGCCAGGGCCGACTATCGCCAGGGGATCGACATCCCGCAGGAAGACGTGAGTGAGGAGAAGCGAAAAAATGGCTTCGCCGGCTTTCGGCGCTACGCATGCAAGATGGCGACGGGTTCCGGCAAGACCACCGTGATGGGCATGCTGGCCGCCTGGAGCATCCTCAACAAGGTCAACGACCGTGGCGACGCGCGCTTCTCGGACGTGGTGCTGATCGTCTGCCCGAACGTGACGATCAAGAACCGGCTTCGAGAGTTGGACCCTGAAGGCGGCGAGGCCAGCCTCTACCGCACGCCCGATCTCGTGCCCTCCCACCTGATGCCGTTGCTGACATAGGGGCTGGTCCTCGTCACGAACTGGCATGTGTTCGAGCCTCAGGCTGTTCAAACCGGGGGTGTCGGGGCGCGCGTGACCAAGGCCGGGGTTGAGGTGCGCACGAAGGAAACCATCACCATCGGCCAGAAGACCACCACGGCGCGCGGCACACGCTACCTCACGCTGGAAGATTTCGAGCGCCAGGTGGCGGCGGGGCTGCTGACGGTGCTTGAGGAGCAACGAGACAAAGAGGGCACGCTCAAGAAGGTCACGGTGGAGTCGCGCCACTGTCTTGAGAGTGACACGGCGTTGGTGAACCGGATTCTGGGCCGCGAGGTGGGCGGCAAGCAAAACATTCTGGTGATGAACGACGAAGCGCATCACGCCTATCGCATCGTGCGTGAAGAACGAGATGAAGAGGAAGACGATCTCTTCGGCGAGGACGAAGAGGCGGAAGACTTCTTCAAGGAAGCGACCGTCTGGATCGACGGACTGGACCGTATTCAGAAGCTGCGCGACATCAACTTCTGTCTCGATCTGTCCGCGACACCCTACTTTCTCGGTCGCGTGGGACAACAGACGAACCGGCCGTTTCCCTGGGTGGTGAGCGACTTCGGATTGATCGACGCGATCGAGTCGGGGTTGGTGAAAATTCCTCAGCTTGCGGTCCGCGATACGACCGGTAAGGAGATTCCCGGCTATTTCAATATCTGGCAGTGGATTCTGCCTCAACTCACGCCGGCTGAGCGGGGAGGAAAGAAAGCCAACCCCAAGCCTGAAGCCATCTTGAAGTATGCCCACCATCCCATCGCGATGCTGGGTGGACTCTGGGAGAAGGAACGAGAGGAGTGGGCGACTCATCGCGACGATCCCCGGCCGCCGGTCTTCATTCTGGTGTGCAAGAACACGCAGATTGCCAAGGTGCTGTATGAATGGCTGGCGGAAGACAAGGCGCCGACCGGCATCCCGCCGGCGAAGCTCGAAGGATTGAGAAACAACGGCTGCCAGTACACGATCCGCGTGGATTCCAAGGTGGTGCATGAGTCGGATTCCGGCGAGGCGAAGAACGACGAGGTCCGCTGGATGCGCTTCACGCTGGATACCGTGGGGAAGACAGCGTGGCCGACGGATCGGATGGGCCGGCCGATCTATCCGGAAGGATTCAAAGAGCTGGCTGACAAACTGGGGCGTCCTGATCATCCGCCGGGCCGGGATGTCCGCTGCATTGTCAGCGTGGGCATGCTCACGGAGGGGTGGGATTGCAACACGGTGACGCACATCGTCGGGCTGCGGCCCTTCATGTCGCAGTTACTCTGTGAGCAGGTGGTGGGTCGAGGCTTGCGGCGAGTCAGTTACGACGTCGGTCCTGATGGCAAGCTCACCGAGGAGGTGGCCAAGGTATTCGGGGTGCCCTTTGAAGTGATCCCGTTCAAAGCGAATCCCCAAGGACAGCCGCAACCTCGCGTCAAGCGATACCATGTCCATGCCATTTCTACTAAAGCTCAATTTGAGATCACCTTTCCGCGCGTGGAAGGGTACACCCAGGCGCTTCGTAACAAAGTGACAGTGGATTGGGCGACGGTCCCTTCGTTGGTTCTGGAACCAGGTCGGATCCCACCCGAGGTCGAGGTGAAGGGGCTGCATGTGAACAACAAGGGGCGGCTGTCACTTTCTGGTCCCGGCCGAGTCGATGATGTCACGCTCAGGGAGTTTCGCGAGAAGCGCCGCGTGCAGGAGTTGGTGTTCGATCTTGCGAAGACCCTTGCCGTGAATTACGTCGCTCAGAAACAATGCACGATTCCACCGCACAAACTGTTCCCTCAGCTCGCCGGCATTATCCAGTCGTACCTCGACAGGAAGGTGGAGGCTCGGCCACCGGCCGACAAGAAGGACCTCTTTCTTGCGCCCTATTATGGCTGGGTGGTCGAGCGATTGCTGGAAGCCATTCGTCCCGATATCTCGCAAGGGGAAGCCCCGGAAGTGCCTCGCTACGAGGCCACTCGCGGTCCCGGCTCAACCGCCGAAGTGGACTTTTGGACCAGCCGCGAGGTGCGGGAGGTTCACAAATCACATCTCAACTATGTGGTGGCGGACACGAAGCAATGGGAACAATCTGCGGCGTATTATCTGGATCGGCATGACGCGGTCGAGGCCTTCGTCAAAAATGTCGGGCTGGGCTTCGCCATTCCCTACCTGCACAATGGACAGATGCACGATTACGTGCCGGACTTCGTTGTGCGACTCAAGATCGAGCCTGTAAGCCATCTGATTTTGGAGACCAAAGGCTACGATCCGCTCGAAGAGGTCAAACGCGCGGCGGCGGAGCGGTGGGTGGCGGCGGTCAATGCGGACGGGACCTACGGGGCGTGGCGGTATGTCGTGACCAAGAAAGTCTCGGATATTCCAACCCTGCTTGGGAACCTGTTGCCGTGAGGAGCGCCGTTACTCGTCGTGTTGGGCTCCCCCTTCCCACAGTTTGACGGTTCGGTCCCAGGAGGCGCTGGCAAGACGACGGCCGTCCGGCGAAAAGGTAACGCAGCGGACGCCTGCGGTATGACCATGGAGTGTGCGGAAGTTCCGGCCGGTCGCCAGGTCCCAAAACTTGATGGTCTGGTCGTCGCTCGCGCTCACCAGAATCTTGCCGTCCGGGGAGACAGTCAGGCTGCGGACCCAGCCCTTGTGGCCGGTGAGAGCCTTCTTCTCGACGACGTGCGGCATTTCGAAAAGCTTGATGGTCTTGTCGCGGCTGCCGGTGATCAGGAATTTCGCATCCGGGGTGAAGGTCATGGCGCCGATCCAGTAGTCCATCGGTTTCTGGAACCCGCCGTCGTCCTCGATGAAATAGCCGCGGGTTTCGGTCGAATCTTCTTCGTCTCGCCGCCAGTGGCCGTCGTGCAACACCTTTTCGTCGCCGCTGGGGAGCACCTCCCAAATTTTGATCTTGCCGATGTCGGTGCCGCTGGCCAGGTGGATGCCGTCGGGCGAAAAGGCGACACAGACCGACCAATGATGATCGTACTCGTCTTTGCCGAGCAAGGTCATCAGTTCGGTGCCGGTGGTGACCTCCCAAATCTTGATGTCCTTGTTGTGGCTGCCGCGCGCCAGCATGAGGCCGTCGGGCGAGAGGGAGAGGCTGCAGATGCCGTGGTCGTAGCGGGTGAACAACAGTTTCAGCGGCTCCCCGGTCTTGCCGTTCCAGAGCCGGATCGTGCGGTCTTCACTGCCGGTGGCGAGGGTCTGGCCGTCCGGAGTGAAGACGACGGCGCGGATGTCGTGAGTATGGCCGCGAAGGGAGCGAAGGAGTCGTCCCGTCTCGATGTCCCACATGCGGACGAGACGGTCGGCGCCGCCGCTCGCGAGGATTTGACCGTCGGGAGAGAACGCCACGGCCCAGACGCCGTGGGTATGCCCCCGGTAGGTCCTGACTTCTCGGCAGTCTTTCGCCCAGTAGTCCAAACAGTCGATGGGAGACGCCGGAGTCGTCTCGGTCGGGAAGCCCGGCGGTCCGTTCGGTGCGGGCGCGGTCGTCATTTGTTCGGGCATCATGTCGTCGGTTCTTCGCACGTCGGCGGAGATCCTTGATTGGCTATCGAAGCGGTCTGTATAATTTCCATCGCTCGGCGATCGTAAGAGATGCGCGACGGGCAAGTCAAGCAGCCTTCGGTCGGATGTCCCCCGGCGTTGGAAGACGAGCATTCACCTTGCGAGGGGAGTCCTTGCGACCCCCCGACCATCACTCCGCTGAAAGGATCGTTGCCGGTTATGGAGATCAGATTTCAGCCCGCCCTGCTTCAAGAAGTAATCGATTCGTTCATCGAAAAAACGGAGCGGGAAGGGGATCCCACTTACTACAAAGAGTTCCATGAGTATGCCGATCCGATCTATGAGAAGTTCGCCCTGGAGGATCGGGAAGGAGAGTTTAAGAAACTCTATCAGTATCTCTTCGGGACCTGGGGGTTCGCCGACATCATCCGTGACTCGTTCAACGAATATCCGCTACTCAAGGAAAAGGTGGGCATTGTTCTGGTCAAGGGCGTGCTCAAAGAGGATCAGGAAGGAGTCGATATTCTTCGGAAATGGGGACCTGTCGAAAAGGAGTTGGCCCGTTCGTTTGAGGAAAAGGGGATGAAAGGCGTCGGGATCAAGCTGATCCCCCGGCGATTCTATGATCCGGCGCTCACGCGGTACTGCCGGCACGAATTGATGCATATCTCGGACATGATCGACCCGGCGTTTGGATACGATCCGGACACCAAAGTGGGGCAGAATCCCGGCGAGGAAACGCTGATCTTGCAACGGTATCGCGTGTTGTGGAGCCTGAGCGTGGACAGTCGGCTGGTTGCTGCGGGCAAGGAACCGATGCTGAGCAAGGAAGATCGGTTCAAGGAATTCCGATCCTGGTATCGAAAAATTCCGCCGCTTCAATTGAGGTCGGTCTTCGAAGGTCTGTGGCAGACCTCGTACTTTACCCATTCCGAACTGATCGAGATGGCCGCCGACACCCTGCGCGTCATGGAGCGGGCCGTCGAGGTCGAGGGAGGCGAAGTTCCGGAAGTCCAGAGCAACAAAATCATGCTCATGCCGGGATTTCCCTGTCCGCTTTGTCGCTTTCCCACCTATTCCTGGGTCGAAGATTTGGCGAACAAGGTCGAATCGTACGTCTTGGACTTTATTCGGGACAATCATCCGGGGTGGGACGTGGAGTTCGGAGCCTGCGATCGCTGCGTGGAAGTGTATAAACTGCGCGCCGACGGCGTGACGTGAGTGCCGGCGGTGAAGGGACACGCGCCCTCTTCACCCCCTGTATGAGGAAAGCAGGAACGCCGCCTTGGGCGCGCGATATGTGTGAATAACGAACACGGCCACCTCATGACACCAGATCCCTCATACGGCCGCCGTGATTTCCTCAAGGATTCCGTTCGTTCCGTTGCGAAAGCCGCGCGGGAGTTCTCCAAACAAGTGGACGCCGCTCCGGTTCAGAAGATGCCGACGATCCGGACCGATTGGCTGCGCCCGCCCGGCGCCGTTGAGGAGACGCTGTTTCTTGAACTGTGCACAAGGTGCGGCGACTGCATCAAGGCTTGTCCGCCGAGAGCGATCATGGTCCACGAGCGTGATGCCACGCCGATCTTGTTTGCGGATCAGGCTCCGTGCCTCTTGTGTGAAGATTTTCCTTGTATTGCCTCGTGCCATACGGGGGCCCTGGAGCCCGTCGACGGGATTCACGAGGTCCGAATGGGCTGCGCGGTCGTATCCCACTCTCGCTGCACGGCGGGACAAGGTTGCCACGCCTGTGTGTCCCGCTGTCCGACGCAGGCGCTGTCGATGGATTTTCACCTGATGCAGGTGGCGGTTGTGGAGAATAGGTGCGTAGGGTGCGGAATGTGCGAGAAAATCTGCAAGACGGTCAATGATCACGTGGCGATTCGCGTGATGCCGACCGGTCGGCACACGCAGGTGAAATCATGACAGGAGCGATACGTTCTCCGATGCCCGTCGATCGTCGCAAGGGCATTCAGGTATCGCAAGACGGTTTTTCGCCGAGAGAGGATGGTTCTCCCTTGACAATCTTCAGGCCATTTCATATACATACCAAGGTTTCGGTTCGAGAGGGTGGTCGGCTGGCGCGTCGTTTCCAAGATCGCTGGTGCGGCGATCGGCCCGACGAGCCGGAGAATACGCGATGACGATCAAACAGCCTGTGCCGAACGTATCCTCTTCTTCCTCAGGCGCCGTGATTCAGGCTTCTTCCACGGTCAAAGACTCTCCGGCGGTTGAACGGGCGTTGAATCGGAGCAAGATCTATCTGCTCATCTCCTGGAGCATGCTGTATCCGGAAGATGATGAATTTCTTGATTATCTTCGGTGCGGTGAGTTCGTCGAGGACGGTCGCGCCGCCCTGGAGACGTTGGAGACCATGCTGGATGGGCAAGGGGGGCAGCGGGCCGTCCGGGCGTTGGCGGCGATCAAGAAACAGATCGAGCTGGTGGAGGCGCTGAGCACCTCCGAATGCGTCAATTGGCAACTCAGCGATCTGCAAGCGGAACATCGCCGGGTCTTCAGCAACGTGATCACACTCGACTGCCCGCCTTACGAAACCTTGTTCGGCAACGATCACGTGTTCGCGCAATCGCATGTGATGGGCGATATCGCCGGCTTCTATCGGGCGTTTGGAGTGGAGTTGTCCAAAGACATCCACGAACGACTCGATCATCTGAGCGTCGAGTTCGAGTTCATGCATTTTCTTGCTTACAAAGAGTCCTATTCACGGTGCCACGACGGCGCGGAGAAAACGGAGATCGTCGTGGAGGCCCAGAAGAAATTCGTCAAAAATCACATCGGTCGATGGGTTCCCCTGTTTTGCCGTATGCTTGCCAAGAAAGCGGATTACGGTCTTTTTAAGCTGATAGCCGACATGACGGCCGAATGGATCGACTTTGAAACCGCCTTTTGGGGTGTGACGCCGCAGCCCTATACGGAGACGGATTATCGGCCGGCGACGTTCAGTTCTCCGGAAGGGCAGACCTACGAATGCGGGGCCCAGGATCAGGGGAATGAGCTGAGTCTTTTGCTCAATGAGGTGGGTGCGCAGTCGTTTATGGAAATCAAAGAAAAGGAACAGGACAGCGGCAACACGGGCCCTGTAGGAACCGCCTGACGTTTCGCTGCTCGGCTCCGAACGAGCCCATGTTTGTTTGAAGGAAGACCATTCTAAGTTGAGAGGAGGGGGTAGGTATATGCGCATAGTGCAGACGACCAGCAAACGTGTGGTATGGGCCGTGCTGCTCTCTGTCCTCGCCGTCGGCGCGATTCTGACGGTCGGACAGGTGCCGTTGGCCGTGAGTCAACCGGTCACGATCCCGACTAAAATGATCAAGGGGGCCATTCCGATGGACGGGGCGAACCCGATTTGGGAAAGCGTGCCCGGCGTCGTCGTGCCGTTGAGCGGCCAATTGATTACAACGCCGATGCACCCGAACATCGCGGTCAAATCCATCTTCGTCAAAGCCATGACGAACGGGAAAGAACTGGGGTTGCGACTGGAATGGCTTGATCAAACGAAGAACGATACGGCGATCGGTCCTCAGGATTTCAGAGACCAGGTCGCAGTGATGTTCCCGGTCAATACGTCGGGAGCGCCGCCGTTTCAATGTATGGGACAATCCGGCGGAACCACAAATATTTGGCGTTGGAATGCCGAATGGCAGAAGGATCTGGGGAAAGACAGCGCGGGAATTTGGGATGTCGATGATCAATATCCCGGCATTTTTTGGGACTTCTACTATGAAGAGCCGGCGGGCGGGGTGACCTATCCCGACCGCATCGGACGGAGCCTTGGACCGTTCAATCCCGGCATCTGGTCCGGCAATATCATGTCCGATCCCACGTTGCGGGTGAGTTCCGTGGAGGACCTCAATGCCAACGGCTTCAGCACGTTGACGACGCAGGTCCATCAGGATGTCATCGGGCATGGGGTATGGGAGCCGGCCGGTTCTGTGAAGGGCGGAGCCTATACGGGTCCGACCTGGCGTGTGGTCGTGAAGAGGGCGTTGGAAACCGGCGACGCGAACGATACGCAATTCAAAGCCGGCATGTCCATCCCGATCGCCTTTGCGGTGTGGGATGGCGCCAATATCGAGCGGAACGGCATGAAGTCGCTCTCTACGTGGTTTACGCTCAAACTGTAGTCGATCCGGACCGAAGGGCGGGCCGTACAGTTTGAGAACCGTTCGAAGGCCTCGGGTCATCGTCACCAAGGGGTGGCGATTCGATCCGGGGCCTTTTTTCTGTTGAAACCGAGGAGGAACGTAAATCGTGGATGGGGAACGTAAACCGTGCATGATGGCGAGACCTTGACCTTAAGCAGGGTTGCATTTCAATCCGGTCGGGGGCTATAACCCACGAGAGCCTGTTTCATTTCATTCCGTCACCTCGATTATTCGACGCACACGGAGCGATTGATTGTATGAAAGTCTCGCTGCTTTTCCCACCCACGTGGCATCCGTCCCAACCGTATTTAAGTCTTCCGTCCCTGACCGGTTTCCTTCGGCAGGGCGGCGTTTCCGATGTGTCGCAACGCGATCTCGGTATCGAACTGTTAGACCGCATGCTGACCAAAACCTATGGGACGAAAGTCTATCAACAGTTGATCGATTTGCACCGTCGACTGGAGCGAACGGCATCCGGTGATACCGGCCACGGAAGCCGGGAGCATTATGCCAAGGTCACTGATTCTCTTGATCGATTCGTCTATCTGGCTGAACGGATCGAATCGGCCAAGGCGACGTTGCGGGGAGAGGGGTTTTACGATCTCGACGCCTATCGCGCCAGTTTGTTCATGATCGACAAGTGGCTGGAGCTGATTTCGTCCGCTTATTTTCCGACGAGATTGACGGTGGTGGACAATCAGTTCGGCGACTACTCGATCTATTCCTCGAAGGACTTGATGAAGATCGTGTGCGACGAGGCGCGAAATCCCTATCGCACGCTCATGCGGGAGATGTTTCTTCCGTCGATCATCGGCGACAGCCCGGACCTGATCGGCGTGTCGATTACCGCCACGTCCCAGATTATTCCCGGCCTCACGCTTTGCAAGCTGATCAAAGAAGCGGCGCCGGACCTGCACGTCACGATCGGCGGGAGCATCTTTACCCGTCTGGTCGATAACGTTCGCCGATGCCCAAGCCTGTTTGAACTGACCGACGACATCGTCGTCTTCGAGGGCGAGACCGCGTTGCTGGAACTGATCAACCAGTTGGCCGGTAAAAAAGAGTACGGCAAGGTGCCCAATCTGATTCATCGACAGAACGGTAAGATCATCGTCAATCAACCCTTCTACTCGGAGAATGTCAATCGGCTCCCCGCTCCGAACTACGACGGATTTCCGCTCGATCGCTATCTGTCGCCCGAACCGGTGCTGCCGATTCAATTCTCCCGAGGCTGTTATTACAAGGATTGCGCGTTCTGCGCCCTCACGCTGGATCATCAAAACTTCCGACAAAAAGATCCGGGACGGACGATCGACGAGCTGGAATGGCTCAAGCAGCGGTACGGAGCCAGGCATTTTT
>JAIWOH010000037.1 GCA_020216985.1 Nitrospira sp. | reverse complement strand
TCTTCACCGACGAATGTTTCGCGCTGGCGCCGACCAGGCGGCTCTGCCAGCAGATGCTCGAGAAGCGGCTCGACGTCAAATGGACCTGCGAAATGCGGTTCGAGAAAAATCTCACGCGCGACCTGTTGGCGCTCATGCGGGACGCCGGATGCTTGAAGATCGTGTTCGGACTGGAATCGTTCAATCAGCGGGTCATGGATTTGATGAAGAAAGGAATCAAGCAGGAGTGGGTTCGGCGCATCGCCGACGACTGCGTCGATCTGGGGATTGCCGTTCACTGTTACATTATCGTGGGGTTCCCGACGGAAACGGAAGACGAGGCCCTGGAGACCATGAATTTCATCGTGGGAAACCGCAGGCTTCATGAGTCGTTCGGATTTTCTTGTCAGCCCTGTCTGTTCGATTTGGAAAAAGAGGCGCCGATCATGAGCGATCCGGCAGAATACGGCATTCGACGGATCATGCGGCCGTCGTCCGAGGATCTGAGTCTCGGATTTTTTTACGAGGTGCAAGGCGGCATGACGCCGGATCAAGCCGAACGGGTCTATCAATACGTCTATGAACGGATCAGCGAGGTGGTCTGCGAACTGCCGTTTAACTACTCGATGGCCGACGGATTGCTCTATATCGGACGAGCCAAGGAAGCCGGCATTCAAACGCCTCAGGCGATCGGCTCGTAGGTTCGTGATTCGGTCGGTTTGAGGCCGTCCGGCGTTGACCTCATTTTTTTGCGATGGATATAATACTCGCCGACTCAAGGCGTATTCGTCATGAAGGCCTCCATTCTTCTGGGCAATCGGCCGCCGGGAAAGATCGGGGATTTCGGTCCCCTCTTTGAGTACGCCGTTAAACTCACACTGTTGGCCTCGTTTCTTGAACTGGTTCTCTATCGACTGGCGTCCCGCTTGGGAATGCATCTGAGCAAGATGGCGGCGGAGCATTCCTGGATCACTCCCACGTTCACCACGTTGACGGCGGTCGGAGCGTGGTTGCTGAATATCGTGGCCGTGCTCCTGTTCCTGAGTCTTGTCGTGATCATGACGCAGCGCGGCATGGGGTCCGATGCCGGGTGGCCGGCCAAATCGGCGATGGCCTGCACCGTCCTGTTGTTGGCGCTGACCGTTGTGTTTTTGTTCGTGCAGCCGGGAATGCTGGGCGCCGTCATCTATAACGGCGTGGCACTGATGACGCTCGCGTTTTTGACGGTGGAGTACTGGGTTTCCCATCCGGAACGGATCAAACGCCTGCTGGTGACCGTGTACGTGTTGGGCATCGGAGGCTGGTTGTATTATCAAATCGTCTCTACGGCCTATAGTTTGGCCGGAACGTTGGACGCGCCTCCGTTGGTCTATGAATTGCACCGAGCCGGTGAGGCGCTGATGGTGTTGGCAAGCATGCTGGTCTACGCCGCCTATGGACGCGGACTTTCCCTTCGAATAAAGAACCGGCGTCAACGGAGTCGGGCGATGTGGTTTTGGGCCGTAAGCGGCGTCGTTTTTCTGCTGTTGATTTTTTTCGATTACCTGTTGGAACGGTACGATCCGGCTTTGGCATCCGCCGCTCGACAAGCCTCGCAGGGGATCGGTTGGATTTTCCAATTCGGCATGGGCTACACGTTTTACCTCCCTTTCGCCCTCTATCTCGTCGGTTTTCTGTGTTGGGGATATAGCGTCGTGAAACTGTTGCTGATGGGACGACTGGCTGGATACGGCATCGGTCTGATGTTCATCGCGGGCTATGCCCTCATGTTTTCTAATCTGACCTTGATGGTGATCCTTGGTATGATGTTGTTGACGATCGATCGAGCGAGACTGGCGGTCGCGGGATCGCAGACGGCGACCGAGGGGGCGTTGCTGGGATCGTCGGATCCGCTGGTCGCGAAGGAAGCCTGACCGTAACGGTTGAGGGAACGATACGCAAACAGAAAAGGAACGTTTTCCGATGGAGACACAGATCCCGATGTCCGAACCCACGCCGCCCTCCTCAGGCTCGGCGGCCGTTGATCCGGGCGATCAGCCGCTGTCGCCCGAAGAAGAAATCGCCGGCATTGAAAAGTTGCTCGCGGAAGAGCCGGACGATTTTCACGCGCGCAGCCGGCTCGGAGAGCTGTATTTCAGGCAAGGGCGACTCGACGATGCGCTGATGGAGGTCAAAAAAACAATCGAAATGGCCGAAAGTTTGCGGACGGAAATGAACCGGTCGCTGGCCATGTATTATTCGAATCTAGGGACGATCTACGCGACGAAGAACATGATGGATGAGGCGGAAGCCCAGTTTCGCCACGCCTTGGAGGTATTCCCTCACGACGTGTTGGCGTTGTTCAACCTGGGGCGCCTGTATGCGGACAAAAAGAAATACATGGAGGCGAAGGGATTTTTCGAGCGTCTGGTCGAAATCACGCCGGAAGACCCTATCGCGTGGTACAACTTGGCGGGTGTCTATATCGAGTTGGACAACCCCCAAGTGTCCGACTACAACACGATCGACATGGGGATCCAGTGTTATCTCAGAACGCTCGAGCTGGATCCGAAACATTTGGAGTCGAGTTATAAGTTGATGGAGGTCGCGCTCAATCATAAAAAGACTGATTTGGCGATGACCGTCATGGAAAACGCCGTCGAGCACAATCCCGACGAGCCGTTGGCGTATTACAATCTGATCAACGTCTATGATAAGTGCAAAATGTTCGATAAGGCCGAAGAAGTTCGCAAGCGATTGCGAGAGCGGTTCGCCAAAAAAGCGAAAGACGAGTCCGGAGCCTGACCCATCTTTACGAAGGAGCGCGTCATGTTTGGAAGTCTCGGATTCACGGAGTTGGTGCTGATTCTGTTCATCGTGCTGATTATTTTCGGCGCGGGCAAGCTGCCCCAATTGGGAGAGGGGTTGGGGAAAGCCATCAAAGGGTTCAAAAAGTCCGTGCATGAGGCGGATGCGATCGAGACGGAAGCTCAGGCTCAGGCCGTGGCGCAACAACAGGCGATTCCTCCCCAGCCGACGAGCCCTCCGTCGGCTCAAGCGTCCGCTGTGAGTCAGCCGGCGGCCGGTGTGCAACCTGCTCCGCCCGCATAGCCCTTTGTGAGGGAAAATCGTCCCGTGGACACGCAACTGACGTCGAAAGAAACGGGTGTGCGGACGGCCGTCTGGCTGATCGACACGTTTGCCGGCAACGGGAAGGCCCGCAGTACGGGCGATGGCAAGCCGGCGGTCAAGGCGGGGATTCCGCTTCCTCACCACGCCGCGTTGGACAAGGACGAACAATGGCTCTACTTCGCGGAGTCCGGTTCGGATCGCGTCCGCCGCATCAACCTTGAGACCGGAACGATTCACAATTTTGCCGGAATCGGCGAGACCTGTTATTGCGGAGACGACGGTCCGTGCGGCGAGGCCGGCCTGTACCTGCCGTTGGACGTGGCGTTTGATTCGCAAAACAATTTGTATATTTGTGATTCAGGGAGCAATCGCATCCGCAAGGTGGATCGCGACACCGGCATCATCACGACGGTGGTGGGCACCGGGCAACATGGTTTTAACGGCGACGGTCCCGCCACGGAGGTGAATCTCACTTGGCCGGCGGCTATCGCGTTCGATCAGGATGACGTACTCTATATCGCGGATACCCAAGCGCACCGCGTGAGGCGGTATGATCCTAAGACCGGTATGGTGACGACGATCGCGGGAGTTTGGACGGAAGAGGACGAGGCCCGCGATCAGCCGTTGGTCGCCCGCAATCTGGTCGTGCTCTCCGGCGACGCCATCGGCATCGATTTCAGCGATGATCAGGGGTGGCTCATGCCGGTTTGTTCCGATGGATTGGATCTGTCGCTGTATCTCGACGATGGGCGACCGGCTCTGGAAGCGCGGTTGTATGATGTCGTCGGGCTCGCCGTCGATCGGAACGGCGATCTGTATCTTGTGGACAAGGGCAGCAACCGAATCAGAAAGATCGATCGGCGGACGGGGGTGATCAGTACTGTAGCCGGGGTGTGTCGATACGGCTACGACGGGGACGGCAAGCCGGCCGTCAGAGCCATGCTGCATGCGCCGGAAGCGATAGCGATCGATCGCGAGAACAATCTGTACATCTCCGACACGATGAATCATCGGGTGCGGAAAGTGGACGCCGCGACCGGCGTCATCACGACGGTGGCGGGCACCGGTGACAGCGGCTACGAGGACAATCACATGGGGGGCTGCGGCGCCGCGCGGTTTGTCGCCAAAGAATCAGCCGGTCTGTTGAAGCCGGGCGAGGGCCTCCTCGGTGTCGAGGCGGTCGTCAACGCTCCCGTGGGGTTGGCGATGGATTCACAGGGATGTCTCTACATCTGCGAACGGGGAGAAAACAGGATACGCCGGCTGAGGCTCGCATGAACCCATACGCGCCCCGCGCAGGCGCATCTCGCCCGGCGTGCCGAAGCATTGCGTGTGCCGGATGGAGCGCGACGGGGAATAATGAAGGTTCTTCGTGGTGCGAATGACAAACCTTTTGAGTTCCCGTTCCTGCTTGCTCGCGTGCCTCGTCGGTCTCCTCTGCACGGCCGGCCTTCTTGGGGGATTCGGAATTCCTCTCGTCAGTTCGGAGGGAATCGGCATCCGTTCTCATTTGATCGAAGGCGACGTCCCCGTCGCTCCGGACGATGCCGTGTGGAGTAAGATCCCGCGGATGACGATCCCGTTGAGCGGGCAGATCATTACACGCCCAGCATGGCCTGAGCCGTCCGCCCAGACGCTCGACGTGCGATCCGTCCACAACGGACGGGAGATCGCCTTTCTTCTCGAGTGGCAGGATAATACGAAAAACGACAGGCTTACGCCGGGAACGTTCCGGGACGGAGTGGCGATCGGCCTTCCTCTCGGTGACGCCCCGGCGTTCTTCTGTATGGGCCAACTGGACCACTACATCAACATGTGGCATTGGAAGGCGGATTGGCAGAGCGACATCGATCGGCGAGCGGCTCGGGCTTCGGAGAAAAAAGAAGGCGGCGTGCGAACGTTCGAAGTGATCCCGCGCCGGGTGTCCTCGGTGGAAGATTTGATCGGGGGCGGATTCAGCACGTTGACGACGAAGGAGAAACAAGGTCGCGTGCAGGGCAAGGCGCTGTGGAAGGACGGAGTCTGGCGCGTGGTCATGTACCGATCGCTCGCGAGCGAAGAGCAAGAGAACGAAGCGAAACTGATTCCCGGCCGCGTTCAAACCGTCTCGTTCGCCGTGTGGAACGGGGAGAACAAAGAGCGAAACGGCCAAAAGGCCGTGGCGCCGTGGTTTCAACTGAATATCGATCCGCTTCCGAACTGAAGGGTGAATGAAAACAAGATGGTGCCGACCGGCGCTGGTGCTGTTCGCCGTCTTGCTGGCCGCCGATCTCGCGGTCGCCGACGACGAGGCGCGGACCGAGGTCATGACGGAAGAGGAAGCGGCTCGGCTGGGAGAAGAGTTCGGAGTCGTGGTCGGCGCCGTGGACGAAGAGATTCAACGGGAGCTGAAGCTCCAACGGCCGCAAGGCGTGGCGGTGTTCGAAGTCATCGGCAATTCACGGGCGGACTACGCCGGCATCAAGGTTCGGTCGGTGATCAAGGAAATCGACAAGCAGGAAATTCGGAACATGACGGAGTTCGGATTGGCCTTGAAAAAGGCGATGAAGAGCTGCAATTTCACCGTTGGGACCTATGAACCGGCCGATCCCGGCGATCCGGTCGGATGGGGTGTGAATTTCCATTTTGTCGGCTGCAAGCGGGATTAGCGGACGTCGACGAGGTCTGAACCGAATACGCCGGGGGCTTGTATGCGGGGGCGCCGGGTGGGGGCTGTCAGGGAGATCGGGATGCTGGTTTTGCTTGCGCTGCTCACCCTATCGGTCGACGGGGCTCAGGGACAGATGACGGCCCGACAGTCGGAGGATGAGAAGACGTCCGGGTGGGTGAGCGACATTGAAAAGGTTTTCGTCAGGTCGGAAGATTGCAAACAATGTCACGTGCGACACTATGAAGAATGGAAGGGCGCCAGAGAGCAGACGCCGGATTTGAAAACGTTCGGACGAGTCGATGCGGCGTTGTTGCACGGCACGTCGTCGGAGTCCCCCGTGTTTCGGACGGTCTTGGGGTTGTGGGCTCAGACGAATCCGACTCCGGACGAACGCAGCCGCTGTCTTTCGTGCCACGTTCCCGCCGCCACGGTCTTTCCCCGGTACGCGGAACGCATCATGGAGCAGATTTTGGCGGGTCGGCCTCTTGTTGAGGGTATCGGCTGCGCATCGTGCCATCTGATTCACGCCGTCGAGCAAACGCCGAATCCACCGCCGACGTTCAGGATCAGACCGGGTCCCGTCTTCTATGGGCCGTTTGCCGACCCTGAAGAGAACTTGGTCCATCAGGCGGCGCAGGCGCCGGTGTTTCGTGAAGCGGCCTTTTGCGCGGCGTGTCATTTCGACAAGGTGAAAGACGTGACGCAAAAGGAGCTGCCCGGAGAAATTCTTGCGGGCATGGTCTGTCAAGACTGCCACATGGAGCCCTCAACCGGCAGCTCGACTTCAAGGCGGGGAGCCGTCACCAGGGCCATCGGGCGTCATTGGTTTCGAGGCGTGGTGGGAGCCGGCACCATGCTGAGGAATCGTAACCTCCAAGCCGAATGGACGCCACGCATCGACATCGATGCGAAACGTGCCGGGGGGGTGCTTGAGGGAACCGCGCTGGTCAAGATCGGAAGTCTTCCGCACAGTTTTCCCGACGGAGATCCGGTCTTGAAGCAATTCTTTCTGGTCGTGACGGCCAAAGACGCTCAGGGACGAGTATTGGCCGAAGAGACCAAACACTTTGGATTGCCGTACGACAAGATTCTACGCGGCCCGATTCCCGACCCCTTCATCAAGGGAGGCAACACCAGGAAGGTGCCGTTTGCCTTGACGCTCCCCGACGGCGCGACCCCCGCGTTCGTGGAAGCGGTGCTGACCTATGCGCTTATTCCGACTCCCGATCCGGCGTTGAGGGAAAAGTATCTGTCCACGTTGCGTTCCGACAAGGAGCGGGATGAGGCCGGTCGAATCATCGACGACTATGCGAAACCGCGCATGCTGACGTATCGCACAAAGGCGTTGTAATCAGGACGAAACGCGATCGATCAAGCCGATCATGACGCGAACGAATGGAATGAGGCGGGAGGTCATGCGTGACGATGAACCGGTTGCGAGACGATGCCCCCCGAACGCCGTTTGAAGAACAAGGTCGTTAAGAATGGATGACCGCATCGGGGCCAGGTATCGATCCGTCGCGTCGATCGTCGCGTTGACCGTTTGGTTCTGTGCCCCTGTCGGCTTGGTGTCCGAGGGAGCTTCGCAGGACCCCAGGCCGCAGGCGATCGTCGAAAAGGCCTTCCCTCATTCAAACAAGTGCAAACGGTGCCATGAACGGGTGTTTGAGGAATGGGAACTGTCGCCCCTCTCAAAGTCCATTCATTCCCCCGCGTTCCGCGCCTCTCTCGATCTGTTTCTCAAGTCGCCCGGCGGTAAAGACAAAAGTCTTTGCTTCCGGTGCCATGCCCCGCACGTCCGTGCGGCTCCGGATCACGTTCCATTGTTTGTCGATCAAACCATGTCCGGCGACCCGTCGCTCGACGGAGTCGCTTGCTCGCAGTGTCATTTGATCAAACAGGTGGATCGCACGAAACATCCGCCGGAGCCGAACTATGAGACCGACAGCAAGATCTTATACGGCCCCTACAAAGACGCCGTCCAAAACCTGGCCCACCAATCGAAAGAGGCGGATGTGTTTCAGAAGTCCGATCTCTGTCTCAACTGCCACCAATCGGTGCCGTCCGCGGTCAATCTCGGAAAGGCCAACGACTTGCTGGGCGACTGGGATAAAAGCCGGGCGGTGAAGGTCGGGAGGGAATGCCAGTATTGTCACATGCCCGAACAGGTCGGCGAATCGGCCAACGGGGAGAGAAAGCGCAAGGTGGCCAACCATACGTTCCCGGGCCGCATCGGCAAACTGCGTCAGGAAGCGGCCAAGTTGGACGTGCAGACGCAGGTTGAGGGAGAGAAGACAACGGTCAGGGTAACCGTGCAAAGTTTGGTGCCGCACAATTTGCCGACCACTCATCCTGGATGGGCTACCGTCATGTTGAACCTTGAAGTCAAAGGCAAGAATCTCAAGACGGTCTTTGCGGACAGCAGGACCTATGGGAGGACCTACTTGAACGCCAAGGGGGAGAAGACCGTGTTCGATTTTGAAGCGGTGAAGGTCTTGGACGATACGGTCCTAAAACCGGAAGAAACACGAGTCGAAACCTTTTCCTTCCCGACGCCGAAAGATACCCGCACCTTTGACGTCGAAGTCACCTTGAATTACGGGCCGATTACGGGGCCGTCTTCTTTTCTTGAAAGGGTCGAAGCCGAATCTTCCAAAGGCTCCCAGGACCCTGTCTTCCAACCGATCGAGATCGTCAAGCGAACGGAGAACGTGCCAGTCGGCAAGTAGCCGAGAGACGTGGGGGACAAGCACAGGGGGCGGCAACTGTCTTGGTTGTCAAGTACGCAAAGGTATCCCTCCGCACTCAGCGGCATGCATGCCACGACTGACGGACCAACGATTCCGGTTTCCCAATTCCGTGCCCCATCCTTGCGATGCGGGTTCTGTCGGCCCACGCAACTGTGCGTGGCTCTGGGGATGAGGAGGCGTGTCGGTCCGCGCTGCGCCTCGCTCTCTGAAGACCACGGCATGATCGGTCTGACACGCCCGAGGGTGTCTTGCCTCGCATCATGATGAAGCCTCCTTCAAGAGACAAGGTCTTGAGTTTGTCATCTGCCGATCTCTCGCCGTGCTCCCAGAAGCGTTGAGCCGCGATGAGCTACCGATCGCCCCTGCTGATCCAATGGCTGGCAAACTCTAGCCCAATTCCGAGTAGCAGGCGCAATGTCGTTCGCCCTGCGCCTGCCGCCGGCGAAGGCAAGTGGTGATGGTCGTGCCGTGACGGCGGGGCGAGCGTTGGAATCTGGGGTTGGAATATGGGGTCTTGTGATGTGCGCCTGCCTCGCAGGCATCATGATTTACTGATGCATAAAACAAGATCTGCCCCTAAGGTACCACTTACGCTACGCGATGCTGACCAAGCAGGCAGCGTTCCGCCCCATGCGGGCGGCAACAGAGACCGCCAGCCAGCGCCAGAGGGGCAGGGCCGGCTAGGCTGCGGGCTCCGTCAGGCACGAGTATCTGATGGCGCAGCCGGTGTCCCCTTTCATCCTGGGCCATCGAGCCCGCATTGGTGACGGACACGAGTCCATTGAGACCCGCAGGGGATCGGAGCGCGAGCGGATCTCCTCGCCCGCTTGACAGACTTTTGCATAGGTGCCCCCACTGCGCCTATCCGTGTGCAACGCTAAGACAAGATACCCTGTCCTCTGCACCTACTTATCCAGAGGACTCTTTACACCAAGAATATTTTTTGAAGCCACATGGGTATAAATCATGGTGGTTTGAAGATTCGTGTGACCAAGCAGTTTCTGAATTGTCCTGATATCATATCCGTTCTCAAGAAGATGCGTAGCGAAACTGTGCCGTAGAGTATGTACGGACGCCTGCTTCGTAATACCGGATTTAGTAACGGCTGCCTTAAACGCCTTCTGAAGTGATGCAGGACGCATATGATGACGACGCACCGTATGTGTGCGTGGATCAACGGAAAGTGATTGAGAAGGAAAAAGCCAGAACCATGCCCATTGCTTGCCTGCACGGGGATATTTCTTTTCCATGCGCGCCAGGGAGATAAACTCCGTGAATGCCGTTTTCCCTGTCCTGCTCGTATAAGCTCCTTATTTCAGAAAGGTGCGCAATGAGGTCATCCTTAAAAGACTCGGGCAGAATCGTGCGCCGGTCTTTATCTCCCTTGCCCGATCTCACCATAACAATGTTCTGTTCGAGTATCCTGCTCCCCTTGAAATTGAGACCACCTCTACGACAAGGTCCTGGCATGGCCCGAGGAGGTGGCGATGGCATCCGAAGCACCAGAACC
>JAIWOH010000221.1 GCA_020216985.1 Nitrospira sp. | reverse complement strand
CTTCTCCCGCTTTTCTTGCTTCTCCCTCGTGCCCTTCTCGGCCGAGCCCACTCCCGCGCCCTCAGGCTCCTTCCCTAGGCAGGCGCTCGCCCCTCCCTACCCTTTTCACCGGTTGATATCAACCCCCTTATGGGAGACGCTTCCTGCCCAACGTGCGGCCAGGCCCCCTCACGGGCCCCTGGCACCAGATCACACCGGCAGCTTCGGTTCCTCCTTGTCGCATCCCGTTTCCATTCCTGTCTTCCCCAGCTGGCGCGCGCCAAGTATTCCGCCCGATCCGTTCGATCAGCCATTGCCGTTGTCGCCTCGTTCCCAAGGCAACCGTCCGATTCGTTCCATATCCGTAGCCGGTTGCTGAAGGACCACGCCTTTGCCCCAAATCAGCATTTCAACTGTAACCTGTCGGTCCCGCACCGCCTGTAGGCGACCGACAAATCCGGCTGCCGGACCGGATCGTCTACGGGCCATTTCTCCAACGGAGAACGCCGGCTGAGGCGCATGTGCCTGGGACGGATCCTCCTGCGCTACGATACACCCCCATTCCGCCGGCAATTCCGGCTTGCGGCCGGTCCGGCAGCGAATCACCCGGTCCGTGACCGTTTCTATACGACGGATGCCTTGCTCCGCCGGACATCGCCGCACGGCACCGATTCTAGAACGGTGCATGTGGGGACGTACCACGTCGCCGCGTTTACGGCCGTCGTGACGGACTCTGTCGCGTTCTCGGTCTGTTTCACAATTTGATGCTCGCTCCTAGTTCCTGTTCCGCCTGATGGATGATCGATTCGACGGTGCTGCGCGCGTTCGGCCTTCAGGGCCCGCTTAAGCAGCGGGTCGGCTCGTAGGTTCCCCCCACAAGTTTCGTCAACCAGGAGACCGGCTCGTGTCCGGCGCGAATGATCTGACCGATCTGGGTCAGCGCCTCGCCGTCAAAGGCCTCGCTCGCCCTTACCCGAACAAGATAGCCGTCCAGAGCGGAGAGCGCCTCCGCAAACCGCCGGCCCTCCGGAGAACGTGGCAGATAGAAATCGGCGCCATATGGCTCGGCGATACGCCCGTATCGCCTGTTTCTCTTGCGCCGTGCGCAGGCGTTCCATGTCAGGGCGGTCGGGAGACAGCGGCTCCATCTGCTTGGTCGGATACGACAGGCGTTCAAGCTGATCCAGCCATTCCTGCGCCTTAGCCAGCGCGTTGCGTCCCTCGTCCAGAGACAGAGGACTAATTCCACAATCCGCCGCACATAATGGATTGTCTGCTGCAAGAGCCACGGATACGGCACCGTCACCTGTCACACCGCTACGAACCCCGTATCCCCCACTTTAAATAGGAGAACGCCGCCTCGGCACGCGGTCGCAAGCCAAATGGCCCGTTCGGCTCAATCCAAACTAGTATGGCCGGCGCATCAGGCCGCGCCTTACAAACGGTGAACGCCACCAAATGGCCAACTGTTAGTACGTCCATCGCGTTACATTACTTACTTATATGGTGTTATCCCCAGAGCGATGGCACTGTTGCTGGTTGCCGGCATTGTGCTCTGCCTATGGCTCGATTGGCGGGTCTGGCGGAAAAAGGATGAGGCGGCGGCCTGGCTGGAAGAGCGGGGGGTTGCCGGCCGAATACCACAACATAGGTAGTCGGGCCCACCAGTCTCGCGATTGATCTCACGACCCATAATGCTCGATCAACGGTCTAGGCTCCTTGGCGCGCGTTGCACTTGATTGCGCCCTCTTTTCCGGTCGGCGCCTCCGCCGCCTTGTTCCCCCAGGTCTTCGTGCCCCCTCCAGCCGGAGCCGCAGAATCCCTCATAAATCCCGGCTGGCTGCGTCCTGAACCTTCGTAACCAGCTGATACAGTTCTTCCCTGACCGTCTCGGTGTAGGCGCGATGATACACGAGCGGGTCGTTCTGGCTGCTTTTCGCCGGCGCCGCTTCTACCATTCAACGGTTTCAACGGTTCTGCCAGGCGACGCCCAAGCCTTTTGCGATCCGCGCCCCTACCGAGAAAGCATGATCACAGGCGCTCAGCAGCTCCCGCCCCGACTGCACGGCCGTCATGACCACAACATGACCGACCCGGCCTGTGGTTCGGCTTGCTGACCTCAAGATGCTGCCCCCGGGAAACACCCGGCAGCGTGCCGAAAATGCAGTTCACCAACCAAAAGAGCTATCGGTGGTATTCGCAGAAATAGGGCAGGTTACCGGACAAGACCCAGTTTGGCTTTCCATTCCTCGACATACGTCCAATCGACATGAAGTTCGTCCTGACGAAGTCTGATGTTCTCAAGATCGGCTTGATCTTGGAGCCGATCAGCCAGTGTCTTCAGCAGAATCAAATCTTCCAGTGTCAGAATCGATACCGGTACATCGCCCAGTCGAATCCGCCGTCGACGCGACAGAGCTGTCCGCAGGTATTCGGAATCGGCCAAGAGGATGTCGATCACGACTTCCTGGTTCTTGAGAACGCCCACACATCGCCAAATCGAAACGCCATGGAAAACCATTGCGGCTGGATGGATGAGGGTCGAATCAAAAAGGGATGAGAGCAACGACTGCAACCGATCTCGGGAAGGTTGCTCCAGCAAAAGAAGAACGTCGATGTCCGTTGTGGCTCGCGGCTCAACCAACGCACTGTACGCCCACCCGCCGGCCAGCGCATACGGAATCCCGCGTCGATTGAAGTTCGTGATAAGAGCCAGGAGGGTCTGCGCTAAGAGTGATTCTTCTGCCATGCTTGCTCTTTTGCGCGGCGAATCTCGCGCATGACTTGTACCATGGCATCGCCCTGAGGCTCATTCTGTTGCAGCGCCGAACGACGCAAGCGCAATCCGAGCTCGGTCAACTCGATGGCCCGACGCAAATTGGCAGCAATCCTCGCATCATCTGATTGACCGGAATGTCTTGGCATCGCCGGAACTCCTCTTGGCACACGGCAGGAAGTGTACAAGAGTCCTCACCCCGGGGCAACTTCGACCGGGCTCTCGCCCCGACGAATCCGGCAGCGCGCCGACAGCGCAGCTCGCGGAAAACAAAGGTTATCGGTGGCATTCGCAGAAGTGACACAGTATGTCGAGATCACGGGGGAGCGAGCCTCCCCGCCAAACCAAGCTTGCCCGTACCGCGGCATTCGATCCACTCGCAGTGGAGAACTCCTTCGAGATCACGTCGGATTCGCCGATCGGTCCATCCTCCTTCGTGTCAGATAAAAACGGTACTCAGCCGCTTCTCCTTACAGTTTGGAGGGAACTCGATGGCGACCGACTGTCTCCCACGAGTCCGGTTCGAATGCTCCGAGAAACTCAAGCCGCACGTCGCACAAACCTGCCGTGGGGTGCAATCCGCTGCCAGGGACCACGCTGGTCGAGTTGGCCGCGCAATTCAACATCCATCCCCCCTCGATCACAGAATGAACGCAGCAGGTGTTGGCGCGAGCCGCGGACGTGTGTGGCGGGGCGAAGGCTCCCTCTGAGACGCCGGATCTCAAGACGCTGTATGCGAAGATCGGGCAATTGGCGCTGGCGGACGCTTGTTTAGAAGGGGCGCTCATCAAGGCCGGCTTGCTGCGCGCAAAGCGATGATCGATCGCACACATCCTTTGTCGGTCCTGCGGCAATGCCAACTCCTGAAGCTGGCCCGCTCGACCGCCTCCTACCAGCCGCAGCCAGTCTCCGAGCCGACGCTGGCGTTGATGCGGCGGATCGACGCACTGCATCGGCACTATCCTGTTGCAGGCGCGCGGATGCTGTGCGCTCTCTTCCGGCAAGAGGGCCACGCCATTGGGCGGCGGCAGGTGCCCCTCCCCGGATGCGCCGGATGGGAAGAGAGGCGCTGTATCGGAGCCCGCACCTTTGCGGTAATCGCGGCTTTCTTGCGGAAAAACCGCGCGTCGGCGACCAGCGCGGTCTCCTCATCGGTCAAAGCGACGGCGGT